>CAYNXA010000213.1:0-3936 GCA_964401015.1 uncultured Oscillospiraceae bacterium | reverse complement strand
GTGCATGGCCGTTTGCCCAAAGTTCTTCGTGGAACATTTCCGCACCGGGAAGGTTGGTGAGGAGCATACCGAATGCGATCGGCAACAAAAGAAGCGGCTCAAAGCCTTTGCCGATGGCAAGATAAGCAAGCACGAACGCGATAAGAATCATGATCAGACACTTCGGATTTTCGACAAAGCCGTTAAATGCCGTCTGCGCGAGAAAGTTTTTGATCGCGTCCATCGGCGTTACTTCGTCGACATCCAAAATGTCGGTAAAGGTCGCGGTGCCGACAACGCTCGAATCGTAGTCGGTGGACGATTCTTGATAAATAAATTCCAGATCCGCTTTTGCGTCATCCTTTACGTCACCGTCGAGGTGATAGGTAAGCGTTACGGTTTTTCCGGCATTGATCGTAAATACGTCTTGTGCGTAATACTGACTGTTGTTACCGGTAAAAGCGATGTCATCGGTCGTAAGAGTCGGATAACCGACAACATAATCGGTCGTCGTGGGATTCACGACGGTGATCCGAAGTTCGGAGGCGATGCCGGTGGTAGCGTCTTTTACGATCTCGGTTTCGATCTCAAAAGGGTTTTCTTCGACAGCGTCGGCGGGTTCTGCACATACCGACAACGTGAGCATCGAGAGCAGAAGCAAAACAGCCGTCAAAAGAAGTGAAAATTTCTTCTTCATAAGTAGTTCCTTTCTCCGTGTTTTGTTATTTCGGTGTGATGATCAACCGATAGAGAAGAGGAACGCACCCGATTCAACGGTAGCACCTTTTTGAACGCCTACTGCGGTAACCGTACCGTCGCAGGGAATCATGATTTCGTTTTCCATTTTCATGGCTTCGAGGATCATGCCGACCTGACCGGCCTTAACAACGTCGCCGACGTTGATATTAACGGCAAGAATATTGCCGGGCATCGGACAATTTACTTGTTCGCCTTCGCCTGCGGTTGCGGTGGGAGCGGCAGCGGCAGCGGGTGCCGAAGTTGCTGCGGGTGCGGCGGATTTGATTTCGGAAGCGTCAACCTCTTCGATTGCAACTTCATACATGGTTCCGTTTACGTTGATCTTGTACTGTTTCATAATGTTTTCACCTTTCCAAAAAACTAAAAATGTGCGCTTGCGGCTGTCAGCCGATCAAAGCTTCTTGATGGAATGAATACGAATACCCGAAATATCCTTGCCCGAATATTCCGAAATAGCCGCCGTGATCGCGGCTGCCAGTTCACCTCTGGCGGGAATGGCGGTATTTACCGGTGCACCCGTGTTTTGCACTGCTGCGACGTTTTGTGCGCCGTTCTGCGCTTGTGCGGGTTTCTTTTCGAACGCACGCACGAGAGCGCTCATCAGCATGCAAACGAAAATGATGCAAATAAGACCGATAAAAACAATGCCGAGCCCCATCAGAACCACAAATGTGTTGCTCATTGCTCTACCTCCGTTAAAAAATTCTATCTTCGTATGATAGGGCGGGCGACAGGAGCATTGTTCTGTTTCGAATGGCGGAAAATCTCTTCCGATCGATTGACAAAAACAAGACGTTGTCGTATAACCCCAATCTCAGACATTTTACATTATATACCAATTCTCGCAAAAAGACAAGAGTCTTTTGCAAATTCGCGAAAAAATTTACTTTTTCGCGCAAAAGACGGTCAAGAATGTCAGGAGTCGTCTGCTATTCGCTCTTATTTTGCAGATTCGTCGCTTCTTTTATGCATTTTCCGCACAAGTTGCGCATTTTTCGCATATAGTATAGCAAAACGATCGATTTTTCGATGATAAAAAACGAAGAGAGGATTCCTTTGTTGTGTCTCAAAACGGTAAAAATATCCCCGAAATTTCTTACGGAAAAGCAAAATCCGACACTCCACCCATTGCCGCCGATGCTTCGGCATATACCCTGTCGATTACATCTCCGCAGTCGGTGATCGTCCCCAATATGCCCTTCGCAATCGTTTTGAATATCCGGACCGAAAAGGGAACGTTGCCCGCGACGTCCCTCGACGGCGAATTGCTTTTCCCGAAAAACGTCCTGGCTCCCACACTTTCGTCGCGCGTCGCATGGTTCTTCGACGGCTGTTCGGCGCCGACACTTCTTACCCTTTCCGAAGCCGACGGTGCGCTTTCCTTTTCGATTTTGCCGAGCGCCGAATGCGAAAATCGTTATCTTGCGTTTCTCTTACCGACATCTTCGCAGATTCCGCCCGACACGGTGAAGTGTGACGCGATTTTATATGCCGACGGTCAAACGGTCGCAACGGCAAGCGCCTCCTTTTCCGTCTCTTGCGCTCATCTCGACTATGTTAAAGAACGTATCCACACTGCTCACGAAAATCAATCGGCTTTTCGGATTCGATTGATCAACAACGGAACGGTCGGTGCTTGTTCGATCGAAGTGGAAGATATCCTCCCGCCCGCCTTTTCGGTCGACCATGTACTGTATTGCGGCCTCGAACTTGCCGAGAATTTGCAATATACGCAACAAAACCGACGATTGCACGTAAAGCTTCCGACGTGTATTCCGCCGCAAAGCGAAGCCGAGCTGAAAATTCTCGGACATACCGCCGAACAAAAAACGATTTGAGGGAACAAATCGGAGCAAAAACGCATTTTTTGATAGAAACCGCTAAATACCGCTTGACTTTTCGCTGTAAAACTTGTAGAATATACAATAGAATAGGATTGTAGAATCGATACTTGCGATACGGCAAAACTCACGGAGGAATGAAACAAACATGGATAACGGAAACGAGACAATGTTCACATTCGATATACGTTCACTTTTGAAGCGATGGAAGATCGTTCTCGCTTCCGCTTTGGCGTGCATGCTTCTGTTCTATTGTCATGCCGCCTTTTTTACGCATCCGAGCTACACCAACACAAAAGTTTACGTGATCGTCAATAACATATATTCCGCCGATCAAACCGCGTCGGTCAGCGACATTTCCGCCTCCCGATCGCTTGCCGAAACCTATGTCGGTATGCTCGGTATGAGCGAAATGATGCAACAGCTGTCCGAATACTTAAATGCCGAGCAGGGGATGAATATCGGCTATCAAACGTTGCGTTCGTGTATCGACGTATCGATCGTGGGTGAAACCGAAGCTTTGCGCGTATCGGTCACCACCGGTGACGTCGAAACGACCCGAATCGTATCCGAGGCGGCGGAGGGCTATTTGATTCCGACCGTCAGCCGCGCCTACGGCTCTGCCGAAATCAAGCGTTTCGGCGACGAGATCAACCGCGTAAATACAACAAACGTTGCCCAAAAAGCTTTAATGGGCTTTGTCGGAGGCGCTTGCGTTGCCGTAGCGGTAATCGTTGCTTTGCAATTGTTTTACAATCATGTTGCCGACGAGGACGAGTTTTCGCAAAAATCGTCGGTTCCGCTCTTGGGCGTGATTCCCGATTCTGCGAATTACGACGTTGACGGCAGCTTCAAAAAATCTTTGGAAAAACACAAATCGCAAAACAACCGCGATCTGTCCGACCTCTACGTTTTGGGAAACAACATCGACAGCTTTGCCTATACCGAAAGCTATAATCGCCTGCGCACCAATCTCATGTTTGCCCTTGCCGCCGGTACATTCGATCATAAAACCGTTGCGGTAACCAGTGCAAATGCCGCCGAATGTAAAACGACCCTTTGCGCCAATCTCGGCGTTTCGCTGGCAAAATTGGGACACAAAGTACTTCTGATCGACGCCGATATGCGCAGTCCGCATTTGCACCGATTGCTGAACGAGCCGAACACGTATGGGCTTTCCAACGTTCTTTTGAGTGCCGACCTCGGAAAAGCGATCCGTCGCGGAATCATCGAACCGACTCTCGACTTTATTCCCGCCGGCATCTTGCCCCCCAATCCGTCCGAGTTGCTCGCGTCTACGGGCTTTTCATCGCTTCTCGGCGAATTGGAAAAGTATTACGATATCATTCTTGTCGAT
>CAYNXA010000212.1:0-3952 GCA_964401015.1 uncultured Oscillospiraceae bacterium | reverse complement strand
CGTTGAGTAGCTTATAGTCGCGGAATTCATGAATTTCGTCGAAGACGGCCATATGCACGTTTCTGCCGTCAAGGTTTTTAGAATCCGAGGCCAGCGGCTCAAACTTGCTATTTTTGAAATATGCGCCGTCCTTAGTGACTTTGATATGCTTTGAGAGAATAGGACTGCCGCCTATCTGTGCGGCACATTCATTAAAAATGATTTTCGCCTGTTCACGGGCGTTGGATAAGCAGTATATCTCCGCGCCGCGTTCATTATCCTTGGTCAAGCCGTAGGCGGCGTTACCGGCAATCAGGGTGGATTTTCCGTTGCCCTGCCCGACAATGACAATTGCTTCTCGGAATCTGCGGTAGCCTGTTTTTCGGCTCACCCAGCCATACATATTCGCTTCAAGGAAATGTTGCCAGGGCAATAGCTCCATCTTTGAATATGCGCCTTTTGTCGGTACAAGAAAGCGTTCCATGAATTCTATCGGTCGATATCCCTTTTCAATGTCAAATACCCACGGATATGTGGGGTCTGAAAAGGACATCTCCAATTCATTCAGGAAACGTTGACAGACTTGCTTTCGCTTTTTCCCCGACACGATTCTGCCCTCTGAAACATCTGCGGCAAACTGGTACGCTTTTGATGAACGGACAATGTTGGGAACTGCCGTTATATTGGTTTCTGACATCAAATCACCCCTCAGAAGAGGTCAAAAGAGTCTCCGTTGCCGTTTTCGTCCTCATCTTTAAGCGGAGCAATAATACAACGAATAAGGAGCTGGGCAGTCTTGTCTGCCGCGCTTGCAGTGGAGTTATAGGCGTTTATCGCAGGATTCATATACAGATTTTTTCGTCCTTTGACATATTCCTTTTCAACGACCATGCCCTCTTTCTTGATGACCTTTTCCAACTCTACGAGGTGCGATATCTGCTCTTTATACCGCTGGAAGGTTGTTACGAACAAAAAGGAGTGTTCCACGCCTTTTTCCTGTGCCTTTTCAAGAATACGGGTAGCCTGTTCGTTCAGGTCTATTTTGATGATATTCTGCTTTTCTTTATCAGCCATATAAAGCCTCTCCTTTGCATTTTTATTTTGGGGATATAGAATTAAGTCCGCAGTGCTATCTGCGCTTAGAGGGCTGTTGCAACAGCTTATGCTTTCCAAAAAAATCTTACGCGCGAATGTCGATACGAAGGAACCTGGGCGCGCGGTTACATAGAGCACCCCTCGCAACTTATTGGGGTGGGGGGATACCCTCAGCTCCCACAGTTGCGACAGAATCCGTGCATCTCACGCGCAAAGCGGACGGTAATCACATCTTTATTATTCTTACACCACGCGGACGCGCGAACTCCTTGACCTTGGTGAGCTCATGGCATGCATAGCAACAGCTCGTGAGGTTGGCAAGGTCGAGCGCAAGCTCAGGGTAATCCTCTAATGCTTTTATGTGGTGTACAGTATTTGCTTTTCTGGTACAGTTTTTTGCAATGCGCAGTTGACAGAGATAATGATCTCGCTGAAGCGCAAGCTTCCGTGCCTTTCTCCATTCTTTGGTCTGATAAAAACCGGACGCTTTCAAAGTATTTGACTTTGTATTATTCAACGCCACGCCTCCTCGATATATTTTATTGATACGTAGCGCACATCAGGCGCAACCCTCACCCAAGGCCACGCCTGACGGCCTGCAATCAGATAATAGAGAAGCGCAACGAAGCAGCGTAACGCCACAGGCGAAAGGAGGCAACCCTGTGAGCTGTCTATGCGGTCACGCTTTTACTTCTTGCGCACGGTATCATGTTTATTTGCCCCAGCGGTTGCGGGACATCGTGCCTTGCCAGCCTTTGAAACGGTCGCGTGTCACTTCATCGACATGGCAATGCATTGGGCATTTCTTATTTGCTTTGAGGCACATGCAGACAGTACGTCCGTTTTCTGTGCGGATATATACTTTGAGCTTTTCGTACTGCTGCACGTTATCACCCTCTCATATGTTTTTGAATATGCTTGCTCTGCTGTAGCGTGCACCCTCGGTCATCATCTGCAGAAAGTCATCGCGGGAAAAATCCGAGAGACGGAATATTTCCTCGGGTTTCATGCCAAGCTGCTTGCTTATTTCAGGAACGGTTTTGCCCTCGTCAATGAGCTGCTTTACTATGGCTTTCATAGGCTCGAGCAGATGAGTGCCGCGCGCACGGTTATGCGTTATCGTGCCATAGATATCGTCTGCTTTGTCGGAATGCGCAACTATCACAACAGGCACTTTGTTATTGAGCTTCGATTTCAGCGGCTCACGCCCCGCGACTGTCCAGCGGTGAAAGCCGTCAATAATCGTGAAGTCAGGACGCACAACTATAGGCAACGTCCAGCCGTTTGACAGTATCGACTGCGTGAGCAAACGCAGGTTATCCTCACTGACCTTATTGGGGTTGTAATCGTTGGCTTTAAGCCTGTCGCGGTCTACCCATTGCAAAGAAGCAAGCGGAGCAAAGACGTTTATTTCTGCCATGCTCTCACCCCCTTTGCCGTAGAGGTAGCGCGCGAATAATCTGCGTAGTCACCGAAGACTTGCGAATACAACGCCCGGAGTGAACGAAGTTTGGGGTCTCCGGCAATCAGCGCGTCATGCATTCTGCGAAAGTGACCTTCCTCCATGAATATGCTGTTGCGGACAAAGAACTTTCGGTATTCCGCGGCGGTGTGCCGTGTGCTGTCATTGGTGAAATACTTCTCCGGCTCTTTGAGAAGCATGGTTTCCAATATTGCCTTGTAGTCCTTTTTGCTTTCACCCTCCAGCTCACGGCGCTTGCGCGTGGAACGCTTGAACATCTCACTGTCCCAGTACAACAGTGTGAGGTATGCGTTTGGCTCACGACGTTCTATCTGCGTCCATAGCTCGGGGTCTGTCTCTGCAATGAAACGCAGTCCTGCAATGCTTTCTGCCGCGAAGAAATTACAGAGCCTGAGGCGGTTTTTCATAACGCCAACACGGTAGAGATCTATATATGCTTCGGGAAAATCAAGGTCATTTTCTTTGATGTAGAGCCATACGTCCTTGTCTTTCCAGTCGTATATCGGGTAAATGGCATTTTTTGAAGTAATGCCGTTTTTCGAGAGATCCATTTTGGAAATGTATGTGGCTCTCTGTATGGATTCCGAGGCTCTCACGCCTATAAGCTGTATTCCGTCCCTGGTGATGAGTGTGGCGAACGTCTGATAATTCATTTCACCGGCGTAATTCAGATACGGAGAACTGCGAATCGCAAAGGGCGGAGGTTGGCGTACCCACACATCTTCCTTGCCTGGTTCCCATGTGATCCACTCCTCATTGTTTTGCAGATGGTGGAGAATAGAAACCTGTTTCACAGGCAGACAGTACCAGCGGAATTCCGCGCCAATGCCTATAAAGCGTTTGCGCCAACGCAGGGTCATTTGCTCCATTGACGGATAAATCGCTTCCTCATCAATGAATATCACAACAAGTTGACGAGGATCTATCTGCCCGCGTTTTGCGAGGTCGTATACCAAATGCGCCATGCAAAGACTGTCTTTGCCGGCAGAGAACGCCATATATATCTTGACGCCATTAGAGAAAGCGTTGACTATGCGCTTTCGTGCGGCCTGTACAACGTCCATACCGCACTCTATCTTTTTCATAGCCATATCTTCTCACCACATTTAGGGCAAACGAGAAAACGCCGTTGCAACTCATTCTTAGGCTCTCCAACGGGCTTTTCTGCCGAACCTGCTCCGATATCTGCTGTCGGCTTAAAGACGTTGGAGACGCTTTCCTGTGGGTGGAGTGGGGTTACGGGTTTATATTCCTCGTATGAGTGTGAAAACGCCTCGTCTTCCTCGCGGTATTTCTCGGCGGCACGTTGCATTTGCTCTTTGCTTTCGTCGGAGATAATACCGTAGCCGGAGATATAATCATCAGCGTCATCAAGTGAGATTGTCAGTGTTTCCA
>CAYNXA010000211.1:0-4006 GCA_964401015.1 uncultured Oscillospiraceae bacterium | reverse complement strand
TAAAGAGACAGCGGCTTTCCGTTTTTATCGAATACGCGCGATTCTTCGATAAAGTGCAGTCCGCGGGTACGCAAATACGCTTCGGCGCGGGGAAGATTTTGCACTTCGAAAGCAATATGGCCGTTTGTGCCGTATTTCGGCGCGGTCATGCATTCGATCGCGTCCCCGTAAAAGGTGCTTTCTTCGCCGCGCTTTTCGGCAAATCCGAAAGGCGAAAATGCCGCCGTCCATGCCGCTTCTTGTTGGGCGCGGTCGGTGCCGTTTGCTTCACGCGACGGATAGATTCCCACATGAGCGAGTCGAAAACCGTGGATTTTTCGGACGGTCGCACGACACGCTTCGGTGATTTTCGAAAATTCGCGATTGGTCACCCAATCTTTTTTCACCATGAAACTGCCGCCGCAAGCGAGAATTTTCGGGAACGCCAAATAGTCGTTCATATTATGCTCGTCGATGCCGCCGGTCGGCATAAAACGGATCGAACCGTACGGCGCGCTCATCGCTTTTATCATGGCAAGTCCGCCCGCCGCTTCGGCGGGAAAAAATTTTACGACCGAAAGCCCCATGCGCAGAGCCGCTTCGATATCGGTCGGACGCGAACAACCCGGAATGACCGTCACGCCGCGCATTTTGCCATGTCGCACGATATTTTCCGAAAAACCGGGACTGACGATGAATTGTGCGCCCGCATCAACGGCGGCGTCGACTTGTTCTTCGGTCAAAACCGTTCCCGCCCCGACCAAGATCTTGTCGCCGAATCGGTCGGCGATCTTTCGAATCGCTCCGCGTGCGGCGGGGGTACGAAACGTAATTTCGGCGGCGGGCAATCCCCCCGCGATCAACGCTTCGGCAATCGGTTCGGCATCGGCTTCGTCGTCGATGACAACCACCGGAATCATGCCGAGTTCAAACATTCTTTCGTAGATTTGTTCGTTTGTAAGCATGGGTAAAATTCCTTTCTTCGGTACCGAGATCGTGCGCCGCTTTTTTCAATCGGTCGCAAGTTCCGAAAGCTCGATGCCGTCGGCTTTGTACGGCAACTTCGGCGAGGGTGCCAATTTCAAAAGATCCAACCGAAATTTTCGACAGCCGTCGGTGTCGGCGACAACGGTGCAACGGTTTTTGTATTTGCAGATAAACGTATCGTCGTATTCCATATAACACGCATATTCACATAAGCCGCAAACGCGTTCGTGTTCGGTTTTGTTTTTCATATAGGCTCCTCCGTCGGGTTTGTAATGAATTCGCCTTGCGGCAGCGGAAGGTGTTCCCGCGAAAGCGGGTGGGGATTCTCAAATTTACGACAGCGCGGATGTTCACGCGCGGGAGGGGTAGAACCCCTCCCCTACAAAAAACAGGAATGGATTTACGTCTTACGATTGAATTTTATGCAACGTAAACCTTTACCTTGTAGGGGCGGATATCATCCGCACGTTTCACGTAAATCTCGTGCGTTCCCGCAGGAGCACTGCGAAACACATTCAGCCGAATTCATCTTCGATGAATTCATTTTACCACAGAATTCCGAAAAAAACAACCGCTTTGCGGGAAATGTCGCTTTTTGCGAGAATGTTTTTCGAAAAAACAGCTTGACAAAGATGTTTGCGTGACATATAATGCAAGCGAGAAGAAGCGAAAAATGGGGAATTGACGGGTGCGGGCACCCTCTCTCTATAAGGCTCCCTTGCCTAAAGGGGGCTGTCAGCGTAGCTGACTGGGGGATTCTCAAATTTATGTCGGCGTAAATTCCGTGCGCGCGCCGCAAGGCGCGGGGCCATCCACCGCAGGTGCACCGTTAGGTGCGGGCGGATACTATCCGCCCCTACAAAATAAGGGTTTGCGTTGGCACAAATTTCGCGGAACGACACACAGGTCGTTCCCTACAGAGGGGCGAAGCGGTGTCAAGGGACAGCGCGCGCGTCAACGACCTTTTCGGAATAAACACACAAAAAACATCCGCACATTATGAGGTGACGAATATGAAAAGTTATTGGATCTGGAATTACGGCGACTATGCGATCTATCATGTCAATCTTGCCAATGCAAGACGGCAAGCATACGGCGTGGACTATCCGGTTTTTTGGAAAGTTGCTGATGTCGAACGAAACGTACGATTCCGCAAGCAAGCGATTTTTGAAACCGACGGCAGGATAACCGTCCATATAAACGGTATCGGGTATTTTCTCGTCGACGGCGAACGTTACGGTGACGGCGAAACGATTTCGGTTTCGGCGGGTATGCACAGTCTGGAAGCGAGAGTTGAAAATCATACGGGTTTGCCGGCGTTGTTTGTCGAAAGCGACCTTTGCGCAAGCGATGACAGCTGGACAACGGGACACGCGGGGGAAGAACAAATTCCCGCCGAATACGATCCTCATTACGATAGTCCCGACAAAAATCCCGAAGTTTTCCCTTTTTCCTATCAAAAAGTCGAACCGATTTCGTCCCGTGAAGTCGACGACGGCATTCTTTTCGATTTCGGCAAGGAGTTATACGGCTTTTTACATATTGACCGTGTGCCGAAAGACAAGTCTTTTCGCGTATGTTACGGCGAATCGAAAGAAGAAGCACTCGATTTCGACTATTCGTTGGTACGGGAAGATTGCGGCGGTGCGGAAAATTATCGTCTGCGCGGACGGGCGTTTCGGTATATTTTCTTAAAAGGCATACAGAACGCGACGGTATATGCCGATTACGAATATGTGCCGCTTCCTTACAAAGGAAATTTCGAATGTGACGATGAGGCGGTCAACAAAATTTGGGATATGTGTGCGTATACGTTGCATTTGACTTCGCGCGAAGTTCATTTGGAAGCGATCAAGCGTGACCGTTGGTTATGGGGCGGCGATGCGTATCAGGCATACAAATTCAACAATTATCTGTTTTTCGACAAAGAATTGATCCAACGCAGCACTGTTGCACTTCGCGGAAAAGACCCGGTCGTTCAGCATATCAATACCATTACCGATTATACGCTGTATTGGGTCATCGGATTATACGAATATTACGAAACTTACGGCGACAAAGCTTTTATCGAACGGTTGTATCCGAAAGCGGAAAGTTTGATGGACTTTTGCAAAGGAAAGCGGAATGAGGACGGTTTTATCGTCGGAAAAACCGACGATTGGATCTTTATCGATTGGGCGGACGATTTGGAAAAAGAGGGTGCGCCCTGTGCCGAACAAATGCTGTATATTGCCGCCAATCGAACGATGGCGAAGCTTGCCGATTTGCTCGGAAAAGATTCGTCGGGGTATGCCGAAACGGCGGAATTTTTGAGTAAAAACGTAGTCGAATTTTATTGGAACGACGAAAAAGGCGCCTTTATCGACAATTATTTGTCGGGCAAAAATCATGTGACGCGGCATGCGAATGTTTTTGCGATCTTATACGATATTGCCGATGAAAAACAAAAAGACGCGATCGTTCGAAATGTTTTGTTAAACGACGAAATAACGCCGATCACAACGCCTTATTTTGAGGGGTACGAACTGGACGCTATGGGAAAGATCGGTCGATACGACTATATCGAACAAAAAATCCGTACCTATTGGAAAGGAATGCTCGATCTGGGCGCCACTACCGTATGGGAAGAATATAACCCGACGCTTTCGGGTGCGGAACATTATGCCATGTACGGCGACAAGTACGGAAAATCGTTGTGTCACGCATGGGGAGCGGCACCGATCTATTTGCTCGGAAAATATTTTCTCGGTGTTCGTCCGACGGCGGACGGATACGAACGTTTCGAAGTCAAACCGTATCGCGGCGGATTTTCGTATATCAAAGGTACCGTTCCGATAAACGGCGGCGAAGTGCGGGTCGAATTGTCGAACGATACGTTGTCGGTGACGGCTACCAAAGACGGCGGGACGCTTGTATGGGACGGCAAAGAGATACCGCTGAAAGCGAATGTTGCGGTTGAACGGAAGCTCTCGTGAGGTGAGAAAAAAGAGGAGCGGCGCCGCAAATCCCACGGAACGACACATAGGTCGTTCCCTACAGT
>CAYNXA010000210.1:0-4018 GCA_964401015.1 uncultured Oscillospiraceae bacterium | reverse complement strand
ATGATATCGAACGGGACATCGACGGCGAAAGTATTGTGGGACCCTTCGACGACGTTGACCGTCAAATCCTTGCCGAACGACTGAACGAACAGGCGGAAAAGGACGAAAAAGCCGCGCAAACCGAAGAATACGATTTTACGCGGATACAAAAACGACTCGAACAGCTCGAACAATTGAAAAAAGCGGGTATGATTACCGCCGAAGAATATAACGAAAAGCGGCGGGATATTTTGAACGACCTGTAAGGCACGCCGTTTTTACTGAGAATACAAAATTTCGGAGGGATTTTCCATCGTTACCGTAAAAAATACAGAAAGAGGCTCGTATGCCGAAAAAGCGGGCATTGCGGCAGGAGATATTTTGGTTGCCGTGAACGGCAATGAAATCGTCGATGTGCTCGATTATCGCTATTACACGACCGAAAAGAAGCTGACCCTTTCGTTTTTGCGCGACGGCGAGAAAAAAAAAGCGAAGATCACCAAGCGCGATATGTACGACGAGGTGGGTTTGGGCTTTAAAACCTATTTGATGGACAAACAGCATTGCTGCAAGAATAAGTGCATCTTTTGCTTTATCGACCAAAACCCGAAAGGCATGCGCGAAAGCATTTATTTCAAAGACGACGACGATCGCATGTCGTTTTTTTACGGCAATTACGTTACCATGACCAATCTTTCACAAAAAGAAGTCGATCGATTGATCAAAATGCGTATTTCACCGGTCAATATTTCGGTGCATACCACCAACCCCGAATTGCGCGTCAAAATGATGAAAAATAAGCACGCTGGGGAATGTTTGAAATATTTGGAAGATTTTTACAACGGCAACCTTGCCATGAACTGCCAAATCGTACTTTGCAAAGGCTATAACGACGGTGCGGAGCTGGAACGCACGCTTCGCGACCTTTCCGCGTATGCACCGCAGGTGCAAAGCATTGCTGTCGTGCCGACGGGGCTTACCGCTCATCGCGACGGACTTTGTCCACTCGAACCGTTTGATGCCGACGACAGCCGTGAGGTGATTGCACTGATCGACCGTATCGGCAACGAGAATTTCGAAAAACTCGGAACGCGCCTGTGTTATGCGTCGGACGAATGGTATATCACAGCGGGACTTCCGTTGCCGAATGAGGACTATTACGAAGAATATCCGCAACTTGAAAACGGAGTCGGTATGATCCGCTCGATGGATAACGAAGTGGACGACGAGATCGCATTTTTGCGCGACGACGGCTTTGCGCTCGATATGCCGCGCCATGTTTCGGTCGTAACCGGCGAGGCGGCGTACGACTTTATAAAAAATGCAGTTGAAAAGATAACAAAAACGTGGTATAATCTTACCTGTCCTGTATATGTGGCGAAAAATCAATTTTTCGGCGGTGGCGTAACCGTCGCGGGACTCTTGACCGGAAGCGACCTTCTGGCGGCGCTTTCCGACAAAGAACTGGGCGATACGCTCTATATTCCGTCGGTCATGGTGCGCCATGAGGGAAATGTGTTTCTGGACGACATGACGGTGGAGGAGCTTTCGGAAAAGCTCGGCGTCGAAATTGTGGCGGTCGATTCGGACGGCGCGCAATTTGTCGATACCTTGCTCGGATTGTAAAAAGAAAAGTCAAAAAGTAAAACGCCTGTTGTCGAACCGTTTTTTGTGACGGTATGGTTTTATACGAACGTACCGCTGTCTCAAAACAGAATGAAAGGAATAAACTATGTCAAAACCGATTGTTGCAATCGTGGGACGCCCCAATGTGGGAAAAAGCACTTTTTTCAATAAATTGTGCGGAAAGCGTATCTCGATTGTGGAAGATACCCCCGGCGTAACGCGCGACCGTATCTATTTCGAAACCGAATGGGCGGGACGCACGCTGATGATGATCGACACCGGCGGTGTCGAACCGGATAACAACGACTTGATCATGTCGCACATTCGCACACAAGTGCAGATCGCCGTCGACAGCGCCGACGTTATTATCTATATGTGCGATTTTCATGCCGGCGTGACGGCGGACGACCGAGAATTGGCGCAAATGTTGCGGAAAAGCAAAAAGCCGATCGTGCTTGCCGTCAACAAAATGGATCGGATCGGCGCACTGCCGACCGAATTTTACGAATTTTACGAATTGGGATTGGGCGATCCGATTCCACTCTCGTCGGTTCACGGTACGGGCAGCGGCGACGTTTTGGAAAAAGTATGCGAATATCTTCCCGATTCTCCCGATGAGGAAGATGAGGACGACCGTGTGCGCGTGGCGGTGATCGGAAAACCAAATGCGGGCAAAAGTTCGCTCGTCAATCGCATATTGGGCGAGGACCGCATGATCGTTTCGAATATTGCCGGTACGACGCGTGACGCCATCGATACCGACGTGGAAAACGCTTTCGGAAAGTTTACCTTTATCGACACGGCGGGTATTCGCAAGAGCGGAAAGATCGAGGATAAGATCGAACTGTACAGCGTGCTTCGTGCGCAGCTTGCCGTCGAACGTGCGGACGTTTGCGTCATTATGATCGACGCGACGCAAGGAGTCACGGCACAGGACGAACGCGTGGCGGGCATTGCACACGAAAACGGCAAACCGTCGGTGATCGTCATCAATAAATGGGATCTGGTCGAAAAAGACGGCAAGACCCTTGACAATATGCGCAAAGATGTCTATTCCAAACTTGCGTACATGACTTACGCACCGGTGCTCTTTATTTCCGCCAAAACGGGACAGCGCGTCGATCGCTTGTTCGAATTGATCGGATATGTCAACGACCAAGCGCAAATGCGCATTTCGACCGGTATGCTCAACGATGTGCTCAACGACGCGATCACCCGCGTTCAACCGCCGTCGGATAAAGGCAAACGCCTGAAGATTTACTACATGACGCAAACGGGCATCAAGGCGCCGACCTTTGTGATTTTCGTAAACAACGCCGAGCTTTTCCATTTTTCGTATCAGCGTTATATCGAAAACAAGCTTCGCGAGGTGTTCGGATTCGAGGGTACGCCGATCAAATTGGTGATTCGCGAAAAAGACGACGACACCCTGTCCAAGTGATTCGAGGCGCGAAAACAAGCGAAAACGAAAGGAGACCGTTTTATGCTGAAATCTTTCGGAGAATTGTTGCTGAACGGAATTGTGGCAACCTATTTTAACGACCAGATCGCCATGCTTGCCCTTTGTTACGTCATAACGGCGCTTGCCGCCTACGCGTTGGGCAGCTTGAATTGGGCGGTGATTATTTCCCGCCTGAAATATAACGACGACGTTCGAACTCATGGCAGCGGCAACGCGGGCATGACCAATATGCTTCGCACCTACGGAAAAGGCGCCGCCGCCCTGACGCTTTTGGGTGACGCGCTCAAGACCGCGCTTGCCGTTACGATCGGTATGCTTCTTGTCGGAGCGGTACGCGGCGGAAATTACGTCGGCGGTTGTTTTGCGATTTTGGGACACGTGTTTCCGTGCTATTACGGTTTCAAGGGCGGAAAAGGCGTTGTCGCTTCGGCTGTTACGATCTTGATGCTCGACCCGCTCGTGTTTGCCATATTGCTCGGCGTGTTTGTGATCGTCGTGGCGATCAGCCGCTACATTTCGCTCGGCTCGATCATCTGTGCGATGCTGTATCCGCTTTTGGTATACGTTCATTCTTCGCCGCTCAACCGTCCCGTTGCCGTCAGTGTGGCGCTTCTCATCGGATTGTTTGTCGTGATCTTGCATCGGCAAAACATCGTGCGCCTGATGAACGGCAAGGAATCCAAACTCAGCTTTAAGAAAAAGAACGAAAAACAGGTATATTCGGTAAAAAAAGAAACGAAATCCAAATAGATTCCGAATAAAAAAACGTGAAATCGGAAAGGAGGGAAAGCGCCGTGGACGAAAGCAAAGCTTCAAACGGCAAAAAGCCGACGCTGGAAGAAATTATCGAAAATTACGAAAAAGAAGCCGAAAAACGGCGCAATGCGCAAGAATCCGCGCGTGCCGAACGATCGGCGGCTTTCCCCGAAAATTTGTTTATTGAGCTTCCCA
>CAYNXA010000209.1:0-4046 GCA_964401015.1 uncultured Oscillospiraceae bacterium | reverse complement strand
CTTTTGGAAATAAAAGAAAAAAGTGACACGTGTGTTTCATCGCTTTCCAAAGCGACCCGGCGTTGCTTTTCGAACGCGGTGAAAAATGAAGCCGCGACTGTCTTTTTTATCAAAGGAAATCGAAAAATAAAGATAAAAAATCAAAAAAAGTGTTTTTTCGCGCACGGCGGTATAATACTTACGGAAGAAGATTTTCAAATGAATTCCATGGATTTTCGCTTTGTCGAAAAGCGAAGAACAAAGTCCACAGGTGTAACAATACGGAACGACCGCGACGAAACGAGAAAACGTAACGAAATGTAACGTAATTTAGCGGTCACGGTTTTGGGGAGGTCGATTCTCATGGCATTTTCCTACGTCGAATTGCAATATCAAAAAGAAGAAGCCTTTCTTTCGCCGTACGCTTTCCCGTCGAAGGCGACCAAAGGACGGCTTTTGCCGATCGACCCTTGCGAATTACGCACCAATTTCCAGCGCGACCGCGACCGTATCATTCATGCAAAATCCTTTCGACGGCTTATGCACAAAACGCAGTGCTTTTTGTCCCCCGAAGGCGATCATTACCGTACACGCCTGACGCATACGTTGGAAGTGTCGCAGATCGGGCGGAGCGTTGCGCGCCTGTTACAGCTGAACGAAGATCTGGTCGAGGCGGCTTGTCTGGGTCATGACCTTGGACATACACCGTTCGGTCATGCGGGCGAACGTGTTTTGAACGAACTTTGCCCCGACGGTTTTTCTCACAACGAGCAAAGCATTCGTACCGTAAAATATTTGGAACGCGACGGTGCGGGATTGAATCTGACTGTTGAAGTGATGGACGCGATTTTATGTCACACGGGACCCAAAAAGGCGCAAACGTTGGAGGGGCGGCTGATCAAATATGCCGACCGTATCGCCTACATCAATCACGATATCGACGATGCCATTCGGGCGGGAATCCTCACCGACGAAAGTATTCCGCGCGAGTACAGCGAAATTTTGGGAAACAACCATTCCATGCGCATTGATACCATGATCAAAAGTTTGGTAAAAGGCACGTTACGCAATTTCGAAGCGGGTATTGCCGAGCTTTCGATGGAGCCCGATGTCGAAAAAGCGACCGACGGCTTGCGCGGCTTTATGTTCGATACGGTCTACATCAACAGCCCCGCCAAAAAGGAAGAGGGCAAGGCGTGCGAACTGTTGGCGTCGTTGTATCGGTATTTTGTGGCACATCCCGAAAAACTTCCCGCCGACAACAAGCGACATTTGACGACTTGTTCGGTCGAACGTGCCGTATGTGATTATTTGGCGGGCATGACCGACCGCTATGCGTTGGAATTGTACAACGAATTGTTCGTGCCGCGTATGTGGGGCAGAACGTAAGCGCCCGCGTATCGGACGCAAACGATAATAACGCGCCGCTTTTGGCGAAAAAGCGACAAGTCTGAGGAAAATTTGCCGTACGGCTTACCCGATATAAAAAAGGCGGAAAGGAGAGACATTGTGGCATATCCGCAAAATTTTATCGAAGAAATCAAAATGCGAAACGATCTGATAGGCGTCATCGGCAAATATGTCGAACTCAAACGTGCGGGGTCGAATTATGTCGGATGTTGTCCGTTTCACAGTGAACGGACGCCTTCGTTTACCGTCTTTCCCGAAAAGAATTTTTATTGCTTCGGTTGCGGGGCGGGGGGCGATGTGATCACCTTTGTTATGCGTATCGAAAATCTCGATTATCGCAGTGCCGTCGAACAGCTTGCCGATGCGGCGGGCATACCCGTTCCGCAGGAAACCGCCTATCAAAAGCACACCGCGCAAAAGGAGCTTTTGTCCAGAGAACGCAATTTCGCGATGAACAAGCTCGCCGCGCGGCATTTTCATGCCAATCTTATGGCACCGTGCGGGAAAGAAGCGCTTTCGTACCTTTTGAATCGCGGACTGTCGATGGCAACGATTCGACATTTCGGGCTTGGGTTTGCCGCCGATTCGTTCGGCGACTTGTATACGCTTCTTTCGAATGAGGGCTACACGCGGGACGAGATACGCACGGCGTTTTTGTGCGGCATTTCCCAAAGCGGAAAACCCTACGACTATTTCCGCAACCGTGTGATCTTCCCGATCATCGATACGTCGGGCAACGTGATCGCTTTCGGCGGGCGGGTAATGGACGACTCCAAACCGAAATACTTAAATACGTCGGACACGCCGGTCTTCAAAAAAAGCCGCAATCTGTTCGCACTGAATTTTGCCAAGAACACGGCTGTCGGCGCAAAGGTCGGTGAAAACGACAAAGCGCGTCCCGGCGAGATGATCTTGTGCGAAGGGTATATGGATGTTATTTCGCTTCATCAAGCCGGCTTTACCAATGCGGTCGCCACTCTCGGCACGGCGGTCACGCCCGAACAGGCGCGGATTCTTTCACGCTATGCCAAAACCTTGTATGTTTCGTACGATTCGGACGATGCGGGACGGCGGGCCGACGAGCGGGCGATTCGTTTGATGAACGAAGTGGGCGTCGAAGTCAAAATGCTGAAAGTGACCGGCGGCGCCAAAGACCCCGATGAGTATATCAAAAAATACGGTGCCGAAAGCTTTCGCAAGTTAATGAACGGCGCGGCGGGCGAGATCGATTATAAACTGAAAAACGTATTGGAACGATTTAATCCCGATATCCCCGACGAAAAATTGGCGATGCTCAACGCCGCTTGCGATGTGATCGTGACGGTTCATTCGCAACTGCAACGCGAGGTGTATGTTTTGCGCTTAAGCGAGCTTACCGGCATATCCAAAGACGCGATTCTTTCCGAGCTGAAACGGCGCGACCGAATCGGGGCGGGCAAAGCGAAAAAACAGCTTGCCAAGCACTCGGAAGAATCGTTGCGACATTACGGCGACCGCGTGAATCCCGACGCCGCAAAGTATGTGCGCGGAGCCGAGATCGAAGAACAGATATTGGGCATTTTGCTCTTGTATCCCGAATATTTTTCCCGTTTGCCGAACACGGTTTTGGAGGCGAACGATTTTATTACCCCGTTTAATCGCGAGGTGTTCGAGCTTTTGCGGCAAACGGCAAACGAAAACGACGAAAACGCGGTTTTTGCGATACTAAACGAGCGTTTCGACCCCGAAAAGGTCGGGCGTATCATGGGTATGTATCGCAAACGCAAAGCACTCACCGTAAACGATTTTTCGGCGCTGAGCGCACTTTGTGCGGCGCTGAAAGAAGAAAAAGAAAAACAAACCGCAAAAAATGCGGCGGACATGACTGCCGAGGAATTGATGCGGTATTTGCAAAAAAAACGGGAAGCAAAAGCGCCCGCGACCGACAAAACATAAGCAGATCAATCATACGATAAAACATAAAAAGAAACGACACGGAAAGGCAAAAAACATGGCAAAGACAAAGGCAAAGACCAAAGAAAACGCAAACGCAAACGCAAACGGCAACACAACCGAAAAAGACAAAAAAAGTGAGCTTCTTTCGCTCATCGAACGCGGCAAAGCGAAAGGTATGTTGTCGACCGAAGAAGTCATGGAAGTCATCGACGAGATCGACCTCGATGTGGAACAGATCGAAAAGCTGTACGAATCGCTCGAAGAAATGGGTGTCGAAATCGTCGGTTACCCCGACGGGGATATTTCGCTTGAAGAAATTGCCATCGACGACAGCGACAATTTCGAAGATCCCGACGACGATCTCGCTCCCGCCGATCTTTTGATCGACGACCCGGTGCGTATGTATCTCAAGGATATCGGCAAAGTCAATCTTTTGGATACCGAAACCGAGCTTGCTCTTGCCGAACGTATGGCACAGGGCGATCAGGAAGCGAAAGATATATTGGTAAAGAGCAATTTGCGTTTGGTGGTCAGCATTGCCAAGCGCTATGTCGGTCGCGGTATGTTCTTTTTGGATCTGATCCAAGAAGGCAATTTGGGACTTATGAAAGCCGTCGAAAAGTTCGATTATACGAAAGGTTACAAATTCTCGACCTATGCGACATGGTGGATCCGTCAGGCCATCACCCGCGCGATTGCCGATCAGGCACGCACCATTCGTA
>CAYNXA010000208.1:0-4049 GCA_964401015.1 uncultured Oscillospiraceae bacterium | reverse complement strand
GTCGTACAAGGCGGAACCTTCCACAACGACGCCATTTTGCGTGCGTTTGAACTTGAACTCGGTCGCGAAGTGACCCGACCCGCCATTGCGGGTCTGATGGGCGCTTTCGGCGCCGCTTTGCACGCCGCGAAGTTGACCGACAGTTCCCTTATCACCAAGGAACAACTGGAACATTTCGTACATACGTCCAAACCCGCCGTATGCAAAGGGTGCACCAACCACTGTCATTTGACGGTCAACACCTTTGCCGATGGAAAGAAATTTATTTCGGGCAACCGTTGCGAAAAAGCATACGGGCAAGACAACGAAAACAAAGATTCGATCAATCTTTACGAATACAAGCGAAACAAGCTTTTGACTTTTGCCAGCGGAGAAGCCGTTCGCGGCACGGTCGGAATTCCGCTTGCGCTCGGCGTGTATGAGCTTTTGCCCCTTTGGAGCGGGATTTTCCGTACACTCGGATTCCGTGTTGTGCTATCCGACCTTTCGACGCGCAAAACCTACGAAAAAGGGCAATTTTCGATTCCGTCGGATACCGCTTGCTACCCTGCCAAGCTCATGCACGGGCATATCGAAGAATTGATCGAAAAAGGCGTCGACGCCGTTTTCTATCCGTGCTTGAGTTATAACATCGACGAAAAAGCGTCCCAAAACCATTACAACTGCCCCGTCGTCGCTTACTATTCCGAATTGCTTTCGGGCAATGTCGACACACTGCACAACACGCGCTTTTTGTATCCGTATTTGAATATCAACAATCCCCGTCAGCTGGCTCATGAGCTTTCGGAATATTTGACCGCCCATTTCGCGCCGATTTCGTATAAAGAAGCACGTAAAGCCGTCGACAAAGGATTTGACGACTACCGCGCTTATATGAAAGACATACAAGCCGAAGGACGCAGAGCGCTGGCATATGCCGAAAAACACAACAAGCGTGTTATGATCCTTGCCGGTCGTCCCTATCATGTTGACCCGGAGATCAGTCACGGTATCGACACGCTGGCACGTTCGCTCGGCTTTGTTGTGGTCAGCGAGGACAGCGTTTGTATGCTCGGTGAAGTGCCGCGTGTGCGTGTTTTGAACCAATGGACCTATCACGCGCGTCTTTATCGCGCGGCAAAATTTGCTTCCGAAAACAGAAACGTTCATCTCGTGCAACTGGTATCGTTCGGTTGCGGTGTTGACGCCATTACCACCGACGAAGTTCGACGCATACTCGAAGAAAAAGATAAACTGTACACACAGATCAAAATCGATGAAATCACAAATCTCGGCGCCGTAAAGATTCGATTCCGCAGTCTTTTGGGCGCTTTGGAAATGAGGGAAGCACATGAATGACAGCTATATCCGATTCACAAAAGAAATGAAGCGGGATTATACGATTCTCGTTCCCGATATGCTTCCCATGCACTTTCACTTGATCATGAAGATCCTTTCGGGTTACGGCTACAAAATGGAAATGCTCGAAAGTCGCGGACGCGAAATTGCCGAAACCGGATTGAAGTATGTTCATAACGACACGTGTTACCCCGCCATTCTCGTCATCGGGCAATTTATTCACGCTCTCAAAAGCGGCAAATACGACACGCACAAAACAGCTCTCATGCTCTTTCAAACCGGTGGCGGCTGTCGTGCGTCCAACTACATTTCCCTTTTGCGAAAAGCGCTGGAAAAAGCGGGCTTCGGCTATGTGCCCGTTGTGCCGATGAGTCTGGTCGGCATTGAAAAACACCCCGGCTGGAGTATGTCGATTCCGATGTTGCACAAAGTGTTTTACGGCGTTTTTTACGGCGACCTTTTACTGTCGATGGTCAATCAAATAAAGCCCTACGAATCCGAAAAAGGAGCCGCCGAGAGCCTTGCCGCCGAATGGATCGACCGTCTTACCGAAGAATTGGGAAAAGGCGTCCATTATCGAGAGGTCAAGGAAAATTACCGAGCGATCGTCAAAAGCTTCGATGCTCTTCCGCGCGAAGAACGAAAGCCCTTGAAAGTCGGTGTCGTCGGCGAGATCTACGTGAAATTTTCGTCTTTGGGCAACAATGAATTATGCAATTTCTTGATTTCCGAGGGTGCCGAGCCGGTATTGCCGGGACTTTTGGATTTCCTGTTCTACTGCATATACAATTCGATCGAAGAACATACGTTATACGGTGTCGAACGAACAAAAGCGTTTTTCTCTTCGCTCGTTTTCCGTTTTCTCGAACGGAAACAAAACGATTTGATCGATGCCATTACGCAAAACAGTCGTTTCACGCCCCCCTCCCCGATTCGTCACACCATATCGTTGGTCGACGGCTATATCGGGTTGGGAACCAAGATGGGCGAGGGTTGGCTATTGACGGCGGAAATGCTTGAGTTGTACGACATCGGTGTCAAGAATATCGTATGTACGCAACCGTTCGGCTGTTTGCCCAATCATATTTGCGGCAAGGGCATGATCCGTCCTTTGAAAGAAAGCAAACCCGACATCAACATTGTGGCAATCGACTACGATGCCGGTTCGTCGGGCGTCAATCAGCAAAACCGCTTGAAGTTGATGCTTGCCAATGCGCGCGAACAACTCAACCTTTCCCCCACCTCAGCCGATTGAAAAATTAAAAGCTTTCCGTTTTACGTTTGTTTTGTAACGGAAAGCTTTTTTGTTTTATTAAAGTTAATTTTCGATCGGTTCGGGCTGTTTCTCGCGGCAACGCTCAGTCGGTGTCTTTTTCCCACCCCGCATACAGCGTCATACTTTCCACGACAACATCGGTATTCAAATCCCAAGCGGACGTACAGGCACGGTCGCGGTACCATCCGACAAACGTATACCCCTCTTTGTGCGGTTCTTTCGACGGCAGTATGTGTTCCGAATGAAAAACCGTTTGGATTTCAACAGCACTTCCGCCGTCGGTATCGAACCGAACCGTAAAACCGGCGTTATGGACAATAAATAAGCCGACGGCTATCAACAGTCCACAACTTATCAGCACCAAAACGTTCGCACTTCGCAACGACATGGTAATATTCGAATAGAATCCGCCGCGCGACGGCGCGGTATTTTTCGTGTTTTCCGTATTCACCGCTTCCTCCGACTATTTTCGCGAAATATACTTTCGCATATCGATCGAACACGCGACCAAAATGATCAAGCCTTTTATGACATACAACATATTGGCGTCGACCGAGAGAAAATTCAAGCCGACAAAAATGATCTGCAACAACAAAACGCCGATGACGATGCCGCTGATTTTTCCTGTACCGCCGACAAACGAAACACCGCCGATAACGCAAGCGGCAATGGCGTCGCTTTCATAGTTCAAGCCCGTATTCGCCGAGCAAGATGCGATACGTGCCCCCTCAATGAATCCGGTTATGCCGTACATGGCGCCAGCCAAGACAAATACCCCGACGATCGTCCAAAACACATTGACGCCCGACACTCGTGCGGCTTCTTCGTTTGAACCGACGGCAAACATATTTTTACCGAACGCGGTCTTATTCCATATCAACCACATAACAGCCGTTAAAATCACGGCATACAAGACATAACGCGGCACGGTAACGTCGCCGAACGAAAAGAGCGTCCCTTTCACGAAATCGGTATACGATTCGTCCAGACCCGAAAGCGTTTGTCCGTTATTGGTTCCGATCATCAGATACATCAAAACGCAACCGAACAGAATAAGTTGCGTCGAAAGGGTCACGATAAACGGATGGAGCTTGAATTTTGCCACAAAAAAGCCGTTCACAAATCCGACGACCGCTCCGACGGCAATCACGGCAAGCAAAACCGCCCACAAAGGCATCACCGGAAGATCGGGGAACATCTTATTCGCATAACCCGCTATTTGCAGTAAAGAGGCGGCGATACACGCCGTCAATCCGACGCAACGCCCCGCCGATATATCGGTTCCCGACAAAACGATCGCACCGCCGATTCCGAGTGCGATCGGCAGTTTTGCCGCCGTCAGCGACAGGATATTTATCAAAGACGGCGGATATAAAAAGGCGGGGACGCGAATGGCGATAAAAACAACGGCAAGAAAAATGATGATATACATGGC
>CAYNXA010000207.1:0-4055 GCA_964401015.1 uncultured Oscillospiraceae bacterium | reverse complement strand
GTGCCGGTAACAATGCCGTCAACCGCATGGTGGAAGCCGGCATACAGGGCGTGGATTTCATCACGGTCAATACCGATATAAAGGCGTTGGAAAAGTCGCTCGCACCCGATAAGATCGTTATCGGCGAAAAGGTAACGCGCGGTCGCGGCGCCGGTGCCAATCCCGAAGTCGGCGCAAAGGCGGCGGAAGAAAATCTGGACGATATCAAAAAGGCTCTTACCGGCGCGGATATGCTCTTTATTACGTCGGGTATGGGCGGCGGCACCGGTACGGGCGCGGCTCCCATTGTTGCCAAAGTTGCCAAAGAAATGGGCATTTTGACGGTCGGTATCGTAACAAAGCCGTTTGCTTTCGAGGGCAGTCGCCGTATGAAGCAAGCCGAACTCGGTATCGACAGCTTGAAAGAAAATGTCGACTCTCTCATCGTTATCCCCAACGAACGCTTGAAGTTTGTTGCCGAAAAGAAGCTCACCATGATGAACGCGTTCGAAATTGCCGACGACGTTCTTCGTCAGGGCGTTCAAAGTATTTCCGAACTCATCAAAGTGGTCGGACATATCAATTTGGACTTTGCCGACGTGGTTACCATCATGTCGAATGCCGGTCTTGCTCATATGGGCGTCGGATCGGGCAAGGGTCAGGAAAAAGCGGAAATCGCCGCCAAGACGGCTATATCCAGCCCGCTTCTCGAAACGTCCATTACCGGCGCGAAAGGTATTATCATCAACTTTACCGTTTCGCCCGATATGGGTCTTGAAGAAGTGGATCTTGCCGCCAACATCATTTCGAGCGAAGCTAACCCCGATGCCAACATTATTTGGGGTGTCGCTTTTGACAAGAACATGGACGACGAAATGAAGATCACCGTTATCGCTACCGGTTTTGACAGCGAAAACCCCGATCCCGCATCGACCGCATCGACCGGCCGTATGCAAAGCGGCATGAACGGCGGATTTTCTTCGGCACGTACGGTTGCTCCCGCTCCCGAAGCGACCGAAAAGGCGGCTCCCAAGCAGGAAGAGGACGTTTTGGACGTGTACTCCTCCATCTTCGGAAGAAGAAAGTAACGATTCTCGACAAGGCGCAAACAGCGTTGTGATCGAAACGGCTTTTTCGTCGATTCGAAACGGCGCTGTGCCGAAAAATGTGTAACAAAAAACGAAACTCCCGATTCCGAACACGGAATCGGGAGTTTTTCGAAAAAATCAAAAATCAAAGAAGTAATGCAGTCAAAGCTGCCAAAAGCGAGCACGCCGCAAAAAGCTTAAACCGAAGTCAACAGTTTGTCTTTTTCGCGGGCGCGGTTTTTGTTCGGGAATACGTAAAACAGCAAATAGCCGATCAGGCAAAAGGGCAAGGCGGCGAACACATCGAGAATCGAATGTTGCTTCAAAAATACCGTTGCCGCGCAAATCGAAAGATTCAAGGTGTGCGCAAAAATTTTCCAAACCGTATTTTGCAGGTCTTTTGCGTGCAACAGCGCAAAAGTCGACGCGAACGAACCGAGCACATGAACCGACGGACAGACGTTTGTATTGGTGTCGAAATTGTAAAAATGCGTCATAAAGGCGGTCAGCAAATTGTCGCGTTCGAATTCGGTCGGGCGCAAATGTTGCACCGTCGGGAAAATAAAATAGACGATGATGGATATCGAATACGTGAATATCGTAAAATACATCATGCGACGAAATCCGTCAATGTCGTAGAGCAAGGTGTAGAAAAGCATGCCGATTATGTAGACGAACCATAGAAGATAGGGAATCAAGAACCATTCGTTAAAGGGAATGATATCGTCCAAACGGCAATGCATCGGATAATAAGAAAGCCCCAAAAGCGGCATGACCTTGCCGTATCCTCGTTCGACGTAGGCAAACAACAAACCGTATAAAGGCCAATACAACAATAAAAACAAATGACGAAATTCGTCGGAATGAAGGTTGGAAAGCCGCAATTTGCGGTAATCCACGCGCGGCGATGGCAATTTCATGTAAATACTCCGAGAAAAAGGAAAATAAGTCGAGAAAATCAAAAAAGGATAGGGGTCGGCAAGGCGGCAAGAAAAACGCTTATATCGAACGACGGCTTGTTTCGATATCCGAATTCGAAAAATCCGAATCGTTTGCCGACGAATAGAGCGGTGTAACGTTTTGCCGAGCGGCGTGCAACAGCTCATCGTGCCGCGTGAAGCCCGCCAAGACACGCTTTAAGCGGGGACGGTTGTAGCGTTGGATCATCATGCAAGGTACGTTCATAATCAAATACAAAAGATAAACGACGATTGCCGTGTTGCTGTGCAAGAAATGGTAACAACCGTACATACCCGACAAACAGAGCAAGTAATGCGTAAGTTCCGCAACACAAGTTTCGCGAAGCATGATTTCCAGCTTTTTTGCATCAAGAGGACCGTCCATGCTTTTGGACGGAACCAAAGAGGGGACAATGCGGCTCATATCGGGAACTTTGCTTTGCCACGATTTGATTTTGAATTTTTCGTAGATCAGCCCGTCCTTTTCGAATTTGAACGCCCGATACGGAAAAGCGTCGGAATTAAACGGATAGCGCGCCAAAAAACGCCCGACAACAAAGCCGAGAAAACTTGTGAGCGACAGATAAATGACGCAGTTGAAAAAGTTCATACAATACAGTATCCTTTCGCAAACGGCATGATAACGAGCCGAAACTTCAAACGGACTTGGCGCTTTTTAGTGTGTACGCGGTATTCCATGCCTATGTGTGGGGAATTTCGGCTATGCACGCAAAAATCGTCTTTCTCGGGAATCTTCGGCTTCGAGAAAATTGGCGAAATACCGTCGACCGAAAATGCGTATCGACAAAGCGCGATAACGAGAACGCAAAGACGCATGTTTGCAAATTCTCATTCTCATACACGTATATTATAGCATTATTTTTTCAAAAGTCAACCTCGATTGCGCGGAACTTTGTCGGATTCGGGTGACTTTTTGCGCGATTTTGCGGTATTTGTTGCTTTTTGAAGCAATTCGGAGCTAATCGTGGGAATTTCGCACGAAGCCTTGACAAACCGTCGATTTTTGGTAAAATAGATATAGACAAATTCGGTAAAACAGATATAAACAGATATAAATAGATATAAGTACAAATACGCGAACAAGATGTAAAAAACAGGGAACAAAACTATGCAGGATGTCGTCAAAGTAATTGCCCGTATCCGAACCGATTTTTCGGAAAAATTCGGGATACCGCGCCAAAGCGGGTTGTCGTCGGGACTATCGGTTATCGAATTCGAAAAAGAATATCGCGTAGACGAAGCGTTGCGCGGAATCGACGGTTACAGTCACCTCTGGCTGATTTGGAAATTTTCCGAAGCGGTTCGCGACGAATGGTCGCCGACCGTGCGACCGCCGCGATTGGGCGGCAATGTCCGTATGGGCGTTTTCGCGACGCGTTCGCCGTATCGCCCGAATCCGTTGGGACTTTCGTCGGTCGAACTTGTGAAAGTCGAAAAGACCGAGAAAGGCAGTGTTTTGATCGTGCGCGGCGCCGACCTTTTGGACGGAACGCCGATCTACGATATCAAACCGTATCTTGCCTTTACCGACAGTCATCCGTATGCGAAAGGCGGGTTTGCCGATGAAAACTATTCGTACCGTTTGACGGTTCGGGACGAAGAACGAAAAGCCGAGCGGTTGAGTGAAGAAAAACGCAAAGTACTGTTCGAAATTTTGGAACAAGACCCGCGCCCGTCGTATATCGACGCCCCCGAACGCATATACGGCTTCGGATTTGCAGGGTTTGAGATCCGCTTTCGCGTGGAAGCTCGGACGCTGTATATTCTGGATGTGACCGAAAAAACGCCGCATTCGCCCGACGAAAAAATCGTGCGAAAGTAAAACCGATTCAAATAAATCGAAAAAACACAAAAAACAATAATTTATCAGGAAAAGGAGAATCCCCATGAAACAGCAAGTTCGTAAAGCGGTATCGTTCTTTTTGAGCCTTTTGTTGCTCTTGTCGACCATGACGATGTTCGTTTTCGCCGATGACGATGAATTTGAAGCGCGCATCGGATTGAAAAG
>CAYNXA010000206.1:0-4095 GCA_964401015.1 uncultured Oscillospiraceae bacterium | reverse complement strand
CCCGTGAGCGATCGGAAGATACAAAAACGGAAAACACTTCGGAAAGTTTGACCGAACCCCAAAGTACCGAAAAAGGAGACTGATTTTATGGCGTCAATCGGTGGAATCCATATTATAACCGACCGAAAAGCAAAAATATTGACGGCGATCAAAGCGTCGTTGCGCGCATATGAACCGACGATATCGCCCGAAGCGGCAAAAGAGGCGGGCAAACGGATCGAAGGCGAAAATTTCGAAGCGGTCTATCTGTCTTGCGCCCAAGAATTGAGCCAAGATATCGCCGTGGTACTGTCCGATGATTACGTTTCGGTTTGCTATGAGGATATCGAACCCGATGAGTTGGAAAAAAACGCGCTCGGCTACGCCAAGGTGTTCGAAAAGCCCGTGGTCGCGACGCAAATATTGGACGACGATGTGATAACGGTTGCCGTTTACGATGGCGGAAAATGCCGCACAAAGCTCATTCTCGGTGAATATGCCGATGACTACGGATTGACCGAAGAAAAAATCAATATGGATGAGTTGACGCGTCTGTTTCATACTCATCGCCCTGAAGATTTGAACGAATGTTGCGACGTTTCCGATGTGTGTTTTGCCATGAGTGAGGATTACGGCATCGACCCGAACCTTTCGCCGTTGTCTTTGCCTCTTTGCGCGGACGAATGGAAATTGCTCGAAAAAAGCGATTCGTTCAGCGTGTATTCGTCGCTGTAATTTTATCATTTGCGAGGTTAAACTGTGGAATATCAAAGAGAATCCGTCGACGTATTGGTTGTCGGCGCGGGACACGCGGGCATCGAAGCGGCACTTGCCGCCGCACGAATGGGATGCGAAACGGTGCTGTTCAGCCTGAATCTCGATGCCGTCGGCAATATGCCGTGTAATCCGTCGATCGGCGGCACGGGAAAAGGCCACCTTGTTTTCGAGATCGACGCTTTGGGCGGTCAAATGGGAAAGACCGCCGATAAGGCGTGCTTGCAAAGCCGTATGCTGAATCGCGGCAAAGGTCCCGCCGTCCATTCGTTGCGCATGCAGGAAGATCGCATGAAATACCGCGTTCTCATGAAAAGCAAATTGGAAAATTGTGAACATTTGTCGCTAATCCAAGCGGAAGTGGTCGAGCTTCGCCACAAAGGCGAACTCTGGCAGGCGGTCACGCGCCTCGGCGCGGTCTTTACGGCAAAAGCCGTGATCCTTTGTTCGGGAACCTATCTTCGCGGCAGTATTATCGTCGGCGAAGTGTCCTATTCGGGTGGCCCCGACGGCATGTTTCCGTCGGATATGCTGTCCGACAGCCTGCGCAGTCTGGGACTTCCGCTTATGCGCTTTAAGACCGGAACGCCCGCGCGACTTCATGCCGACAGTATAGACTATTCGGTGCTGGAGTTGCAAAGCGGCGACGAGTGCCCCGAACATTTTTCCGCTTGTGAATCGGGCGCTTTTCATGACCCGAATATGCCGTGTTATATTGCTTATACCAACGAAACGACCCACCAAATCATACGCGATAATTTGCATCTTTCACCGATCTATTCGGGACGTATCAAAGGAGTCGGACCTCGCTATTGTCCGAGCATCGAAGATAAAGTCGTGCGTTTTGCCGATAAGACCCGCCATCAGCTCTTTATCGAGCCGATGGGAAGCGACACAAAAGAAGTGTATCTGCAAGGCTTCAGCTCGTCGCTCCCCGAAAAAGTGCAGTTGGAAATGCTTCATTCGATTCGCGGATTGGAGCATGCCCGCGTGATGCGAAATGCGTATGCGATCGAATACGATTGTGTCGACCCGTTGTCGCTGTCCGCCACTTTGGAGTTTAAGGAATATGCGGGACTTTTCGGCGCCGGACAGTTTAACGGTACGTCGGGCTACGAAGAAGCGGCGGCACAGGGCTTGATTGCCGGTATCAACGCCGCCTTGCACGTAAAAGGCAAAGAAAAGCTGGTCCTTCCGCGCAATTCGTCCTATATCGGAACGCTTATTGACGATCTTGTCACCAAAGGCACCAATGAACCCTATCGAATCATGACATCGCGTTCGGAATATCGACTGCTTCTGCGGCAGGACAATGCCGACCGCCGCCTTACCGAGATCGGCTATCGTGTCGGCTTGGTAAGCGAAGAACAATATCGCACTTTTTGCGAAAAAAAGAACCGTATCGAAAGCGAGATCGAACGCATCCGTCACGTCAGTTTCGGACCGAGCGAAGAACTGTTTGCTCTTTTGAATTCACTCGGCTCGGCGCTCTGCCCGCACGGTATCAAAATGACCGATCTCTTGCGCCGTCCCGAAATCACCTACGAGGCGTTGGCGCCGATCGACACCGAACGCCCGCCGCTTTCTCCGCGTGAGCGCGCCGCCGTCGAAATCGAGATCAAATACGAGGGCTATATCCAAAAAGAAAAAAACGAAGCCCAACGCCTCGAAAAGTTGGAAGGCAAAAAACTGCCCGATGATATCGACTATAACGCAATCGGCGGAATCCGCGCCGAAACCCGTCAAAAACTTTTGAAATTTCGCCCGAAAAGCGTCGGACAGGCTTCGCGTATATCGGGTATCAGCCCCGCCGATATATCGGTTTTGCTGATTTATTTGGAAAGTCGCTATCCGAAAGAGGCACCTAAAGCCGATCTTGACGAAAAAACAAAGCAAAACTCTTCACAAACAGCAGGGGAGGAGGCGTAAGATTTGCCGCTTGCCGATAAAATTCGCCCGAAAAACTTGGATGAAGTGGTCGGGCAACAGCATTTGCTCAAAAAAGGTTGCGTGTTCCGCACCTTGCTCGAATCGGGAACCGTTCCGAATCTTGTGTTCTACGGACCGTCGGGTGTCGGAAAGACGACTGTCGCTGAAATCATTGCCAAAAACACCGATAAGACCTTGCGTAAGATCAACGCCACCCACGCAAGCCTTTCGGACATCAAAGACGTTTGCGCCGAAAGCGGCTCGGTTTTCACAAGCAACGGAATCCTGCTGTATATCGACGAGATACAGTATTTCAACAAAAAACAACAGCAATCTTTGCTGGATTTTATCGAGGACGGACGGATTACGCTTATCTGTTCAACTACCGAAAATCCGTTTTTTGCCATTTACCCCGCAATTCTGTCGCGCTCCAATGTGTTTGAATTCAAAAGCGTCGAAAAAGAAGATGTTATCCTTGCCCTCCACCGTGCGTATTCGATTCTGCGCGACGAATATAAAACCGAGGACAGCCCCGAAACCGAAAAAGCTCTTTCGGTTATTGCCGCGTCTTGTATCGGTGATGTTCGCCGCGCCGTCGGCGCTTTGGAAGTTTGCTTCCTCGGAACTGGCGGAAAACTTTCCGAAAAAGCGGCGTACGAATCGATCGGCGATTTTGCCTTGAAGCTGGATCGCGACGGAAACGAACACTACGATCTGCTGTCGGCGTTCCAAAAATCCATTCGCGGGTCCGATGAAAATGCGGCGCTCTTCTATCTGGCACGCCTGTTGGAGGCGGGTGATCTGCTTTCGCCTTGCCGCCGCTTGCTTGTCATCGCTTCGGAAGACATCGGTATGGCATATCCGACAGCGGCATTGATCGTCAATGCCTTGGTGGATAACGCTAAGCAGTTGGGACTTCCCGAAGCGCGGATTCCGCTGGCGCATGCCGTTGTGCTGCTTGCGACGGCACCGAAATCCAATTCGGCATATCTGGCGTATGATGCGGCGGCACAAGATGTTCGCGGGGGACGCGGCATGGCAACGCCCGATTATTTGCGCGATTCCATGCAGCCCGCTGCCGATAAAAACCGTGCCTATGTCTATCCGCACCCGTACCCGAAACATTATGTCTTACAGCAATATCTGCCCGACGATATCGCCGACCGTCGCTACTATGAATTCGGTGATAACAAAACCGAACAGGCGGCAAAAGACTATCGTGAACAGATCACAAAAATCGCGCGCGAGAGCTTGAAAAAATAATGACCGCGCGCTTTTTACCGCAAAATCGATGACCTTGTAAGAACTTTTTTCGCTTCTTTTTGCGATAAATGCGAAAATGTTGAAAGTTTTTTCTTAAAAAATTAAATTATTTTCTTAAAATGGCGTAAAATAGGCACATTCAAAGAGGTT
>CAYNXA010000205.1:0-4115 GCA_964401015.1 uncultured Oscillospiraceae bacterium | reverse complement strand
AGCTGCCCGAACTTTGTGCCTTTGCCGATAAGCTCGAAAAAGCCTGTATCGACACGTGAACGAACCAAAGACCAAGTAACGTTCGATTCCGCCTACGCCGCCAAAAAATACGGCGTTGCCGTCAAATGCGCCACCATCACCCCCAACAAACAGCGCGTCGAAGAATACGGACTTTCGGAAATGTGGAAAAGCCCGAACGGTACGATCCGCGCGATTTTGGACGGAACGGTTTTCCGTGCGCCCATTTTGATCGATTCGATAAAACCGGTCGTAAAGAATTGGGAAAAGCCGATTACCATTGCCCGCCATGCTTACGGCGACGTATACAAATCGACCGAATATCGTGTGCCCGGTGAGGGAAAAGCCGAACTCGTCTTTACCGATAAAAGCGGCAAAGAAACTTTTCGCGAAACGATCTACGACTTCGAATGCGCGGGCGTTTTGCAAGGACAATACAACAAAGACGATTCGATCGTTTCGTTTGCCCATTCCTGTTTCCGTTACGCCATCGATACCAAACAAGATCTGTGGTTTTCGACCAAAGATACCATTTCCAAAAAGTACGACCAGACCTTTAAGCTGATTTTCGAGGACATTTACGAAAAAGATTATAAAGCAAAATTCGAAGAACTCGGCATCGAATATTTCTATACCCTGATCGACGACGCCGTGGCACGTGTCATTCGCAGTAAGGGCGGCTATATTTGGGCTTGTAAGAACTATGACGGCGACGTAATGAGCGATATGGTTTCGACCGCATTCGGTTCGCTTGCCATGATGACATCGGTTTTGGTATCACCCGACGGCAATTTCGAATACGAAGCGGCACACGGCACAGTGACCCGCCATTATTACCGCTATTTGAAAGGCGAAGAAACATCGACCAACCCGATGGCGACCATCTACGCTTGGAGCGGTGCGTTGCGTAAGCGTGGCGAATTGGACGAGCTGCCCGAACTTTGTGCCTTTGCCGATAAGCTCGAAAAAGCCTGTATCGACACCTTGAACGACGGTATTATGACCAAAGATTTGGTGGGCTTGGTGTCCGAGGGTTATACGGCGCGCGCCGTCAATTCAACCGAATTTATCCGCGAGATCCGCAAGCGTTTGGAAGCGGCACTTTGAGGTCATCGCAAACAAAAATCAAGAAAACGACCCACGTCGATTTTGCGCCTCCCGCCTTTGCGGGAGGCGTTTTTTTCGTCCTCTGCCGCACGTGCTTTTCGCACCTGTCGAATTTTCCCGCAATTTTTTTCGCCAATCGGACGCGCGGACATTGACAAAAGGCGGGAAAATTGGTACAATAATAAAAAGTGAAAACCGTCGGGCGATTCGAAATCGCCCCCGAAACAAAAGAAATGAGGCTAATATGACCGACACAATACAAAAAAACTATACGCTCTGGCGTGAAAATGCCGCAGATGACAACGCGTTGATTGACGAATTGCAAGCAATCGAAAAAAACGACGACGAAATTTTCGACCGTTTTTATACCGAACTGAAATTCGGCACGGCGGGACTGCGCGGCGTGATCGGTGCGGGCACCAACCGCATAAATATTTATACCGTCGGACGGGTAACGCGCGGACTGGCGGATTGTATCCATACCAAGCGAAAAGACGGCTCGGTTGCCGTTTCGTACGATTCGCGTATCAATTCCGAATTGTTCGCCCGTCATGCCGCATCGGTTTTGGCGGCATGCGGTATCAAGGTATATATTTCGCGTGAGCTTCAGCCGACGCCGGTATTGTCGTTTATGGTGCGTCGATACGGCTGTGACGCGGGCATTATGATCACCGCCAGCCACAACCCCGCCAAATACAACGGCTACAAATGTTACGGTCCCGACGGCTGTCAAATGACCGACAAATATGCCGACGAGACCACCGCGTTTGTCGAGAAGATCGGCTATTTCGAGCCGAAAGCCATGGATTTCGACGAGGGCGTAAAGAGCGGTCTTATCGAATTTGTCGACGACGCTTGCTATGAGGAATATTACGAAAACGTATTGTCCCGCCGTATCGATACCGACGTGTTCCATCGTGCTCCTTTGCGCGTTTTGTATACGCCTTTGAACGGCACAGGCAATGTTCCCATTCGCACGGTGCTGTCCCGCATGGGTGTGTCGGTCGACGTTGTGCCCGAACAGGAAAAACCCGACGGCAATTTCCCGACGACGCCTTATCCGAACCCCGAATTTCCGAAAGCGTTCGAATTGGGTATCGCGCTTGCCGAAAAAACACCGTATGATCTGATTCTCGCCACCGACCCCGATGCCGACCGTGTCGGAATTGCCGTGCGCGGCGGGGACGACGATTTCCGTCTGATGACCGGGAACGAAGTCGGCTGTATGTTGCTCTACTATATCCTTTCGCGCAAAAGTGCGATGGGAACGCTGGAAAAAGACCCGATCGCCGTCAAAAGCGTTGTGTCGAGCGACCTTGCGACTAAGATTGCCGAACGGTTCGGTTGCCGTATGATAAACGTATTGACCGGCTTTAAGTATATCGGCGAACAGATCAAAAACTTGGAAGAAGTCGGCGAACAAGAACGTTTCCAACTCGGCTTCGAAGAAAGTTACGGCTATCTTTCGGGCTCGTATGTGCGGGACAAAGATGCCGTAGTCGCTTCGGCTTTGATCTGCGAAATGGCGGCGTATTGCAAAGAAAAAGGCGAAAACCTTTGGGAATTCATGCAGGACATTTACCGCGAATTCGGCGTGTTCCGTCACAAGACCATCAGCACCGCTTTCGAGGGCGCGAGCGGCATGGAAACCATGAAAGCCATTATGAAACATTTGCGTGACGTGACCCCCACCGTTCTTACCGACAAGCCCGTACTGAGCACATCGGATTTTCTGGCGCAGAAAACGTACCATATGCAGACCGCCGACGAAACGCCGATTTTGCTTCCGCCGACCGATATGTTTGCCATGTATCTTGCCGACGATTGCAGTCTTATCATTCGTCCGTCGGGCACCGAGCCGAAAATAAAAGCCTACCTCACCGCTTGTGCGCCGACGCATGAAGAAGCCGACGCCATCGTCGTGCGATTGGAAGCCGAAGCAAACGCGATATTTGCGTTCGACCCGAAAAAGGCATAAAAACGCCGAACGATGCCGCACAAGTCGATTTCGATTTGAATCCGACAAACAAGAAAGGGCCCCGTCGGGTCCTTTCTTTAACCGATCGACAGACAAAGCTCCGAAAGGGGCTTTGTCTTTTTTAATATCTTTCTCTGCGGGTCGGTACATTTCACACGCCGCATTTTCGAAGCATTCCGCCCCAAAAGGGAATACGACCGTCCCCGTGTGAAGAGTCGAAGCGATTTTCGGTTGAATGCTTCCGCGCGGCACTTCCGACAACTTTTCTTTCCTTCCCTTTTCCTTTGCTCCGCGACCGCGCTTGTCTTTCCTTGCAAACGTTTTTGCGCCGAAAGTCCTTTGTGCTCCGAAAACGCCTCTTTCACGCAAGCTCCTTTGTTCCGAAAAGCCCCTATGCTCCGAAACCGCTTTTTCCGCACAAACGCCACCCCCAAAAGCGACGCACAAAAAAGAGAAGCCCACAGGCTTCTCTTTTCACATTTTTCGGCGTAATACAGCCGATTTTGAACTTTATTCCGTACCGAAGAATCATTCCTCGTCCGACGGTTCTTGGTCGGCGGCTTCGTCGATTTCTGCGGCATCGTTTTCTTCGCCGTCATCCGATTCAAGAGATTCGGCCGTTTCGTCGGCGTCGGACAATTCGTCATCAAGCGCTTCCTCGTCGAACACATCTTCCTCTTCGGAAAGCTCATCGGACGTTTCGTCACCCATATCCTCGTCGTCGGGACGCTCTTCGTCTGCTTTCTTTTCGGGAACGGCAGGCGTTTCTTCTTTGTCCTCAAATTCGGGGGCATAGAGGATTTCGCCGTTTTTATCGGTGATTTCAATGTCACGATAGATCTGCATACCGGTTCCGGCAGGAATCAATTTACCGATCAATACGTTTTCTTTCAAACCGATAAGCGGGTCGACTTTACCCTTGATAGCCGCTTCGGTGAGCACCTTGGTGGTTTCCTGGAAAGAGGCGGCGGACAAGAACGATTCGGTCGACAGCGATGCCTTGGTAATACAG
>CAYNXA010000204.1:0-4118 GCA_964401015.1 uncultured Oscillospiraceae bacterium | reverse complement strand
AATCAGGCAAATCCGTTGCTTACCGATTATATCGGTTACGTCGATTTCGGATTCGGGTTCGGCGATGCGCGTCCGATTATTTTCTCGAAGCCGGCGTAAGACGGGACGGAGAAGGGAAAACAGATAAGAGATAATAAAGAATAGAGAATGGAGGGTGAGGGGGCGCTGCAATCTCTCATCGGTTGCCGAGAGAGGGCGCCCCATGGGGATGGGGAAAGTTGAAAGTTGAGAATACCAATGAGAAAGGAATGAAACGAAACCATGACCGAAAAGAACGCTACTTTTTTATACACGCTCGGCGAGGCTCGTTCTCACGTATACCGTGCGCTCGACGAATATTCGTCGAACGGCGTATTGCATACGGTAAGCGAGGGTGCCTTGGCGGATATTGACAACCGTTTTACGGCGGCGCTCAATCGTATGATACGTCGGATCTATCTTTCGACGGTGCGTGTGCCGTTACGCATGACGGTCGGCTTTTTTGCGCCGAAGCGATTGCTTTCAAAGCCCGCGTTTTCGCTTTCGGTCGGGGAAAACGGCGTCTTTTTTCCGCCCGAAGAGGCGGGTTCGCTTGCTTTTTCGTATCACGGGAGCGGCAAGCTTACGATTGCTCTTAAAAGCGGCGGCGAAGAAACCTATCCGCTTTCGACCGAATACGGACGGTACGAAACCTTTCGTTGCCGTGTGCCGAGCGGAGCGTTGTCGCTGTCTTTTTCGACCGAAGCGACTCTTACGGTGCGCAATTTTTATCTGTATGACCGTACGGGACTGCCTGCCGAGGGGGACGAGGAATTGTTGCCCGACGGCGAAAAGTTGTATTGTCGCATTTCGCCCTATTGTGCCGAACTTTGTTCGGTAAAACGTCGTGACGACCGACGACCCGACGCGATACCGCTTGCGTGTTTTTCGTTTGAAAACGGCATTTTATCGTGTGACGAGGCACTTTGCGGCGAATACGAGGTCGAATATTTTGCGTATCCCGAACCGATCGCCGAAGATGCGGAGGACGACACGCCCATTCCCCTTTCGCCGTCGGCAAGCGATGCGTTGATCTATGCGACGGCGGCGGAACTTTGCAACCGTGAAGACGGCGAAACGTACAGTCGGTTGTTATACAAATACCGCGAATTGCTTGCCAACACCTATCCCGCCGCGCATACCTATCGTAAAAATCGTTTTTATGCCAAAAGCCGCCCTGTCGTTACAAGCGGCGGGCATACGTTTCGGGGGTGAGGGGACATGGCGTATGTTTCGGTAAACGTCGGAAACGTATCCGGCTCGTCGCGCGGACGCTATACCGTCGACGGCTTTTCGGGCGGAATCAATCGCACCGAGCCCGCGTATGCCATCGGCAACGAACAGTTGGCGAGTGCCGAAAACTGTCGATCGGTCGGCGGGGCTTTGCGCGTGCGCGGGGGAATCACCGAAAAAGCGATCCTTGCGGGGAAGATTCATTCGATCTTGCGCGAGGAATACGGCGAGAGTCGGTTGTTTCATTGCGGTAACACCGTGTATTCGTTCGACGGCACGACTCTTACGGTGCTGAGTCGGGACATTCCCGATGAGGACAGCACCTTTTGGCGTATGAATCAAAATGCCTATCTTGCCACCGTAAGCGGCAAGCTGTTTCAAATCGAAAAAGAGGGGACTTGTTCGGCGGTCGAACCGTATATTCCGACGCTTATGGAATGCAACAGTCCGAATGTCGATGACGGCTATACCGTTATCGATGCGATCAATATGCTGTCGCGTCGCATAAAAGTCACCTTTCTTTGCGGCTTGCGGACGAGTGTGACGTTGCATTTGCCGTATGAGATCGACACGTCGGAAGACGTGTTGTTTTGGGTGAACGAAACGCCGATCGAATATGTCAATCACAGCGCCGAGGGGAATCGCTATTATTATATCGGCGATTTTCACGGAGGAACCGACGTAAAACTGACTGTCGAATATACCGTATCCGACGAGGCATTCGAAGAATATCGCAAACAGATCTTCGGCAGTCGGATTGCCGTTTCGTTCGGCGGCGCGACGGCGGGCGGCTCTCGCGTCTTTTTGACGGGAAACGACGAGTATCCGGGGCAGTATTATTACAGCGATCTGACCGACCCTTTGTATTTTCCCGATACATCGCGCGAAACTTTGGGTGATGGGTGTGAAAGCGTTGTTGCCGCCGAAAAGCGATACGAAAAGCTGTATTTCTTTACGGCACATCGCATTTTTGCCATGAGTTATTCGTTCGACGAACAAAACGGTGCGACGTTCACCGTTTCGGAAATCAGCACACCGGTCGGATGCGGTATGAAAGACAGCGTGTGTCTTATCGACAATACCTTGGTATTTGCCGACCGTCGGCGAGGTGTGTTTTTGCTGCAATCGACCGATATCTTCAGTGAATTGAATGTGCGTCCGATCAGCGTGAATTTGTCCGACGGCACCGATTTTGCCGCCGACGGCGTATACGGTTCGTGCGATTGCGGACGGAATTATTTCCTGTTTGACGGTCAAAAGCTACTCGTTTGGGATTACGGCGAAACGCCGTATTACGACAGCGGCAACCCCGGAAAAGCTGCCCGACGGCTGTCATGGCAGGAATGGTCGGGGTTTGAGGGGTGTCAAAAGCTCTTTTCGGTAAAAGAAAAATTGTATTTTATCCGTGAGCGGGACGACAAAGCCTATCTCGTCGCATACGATGCCGAGGCGGCGTGCGACCGCTTTATCCGAACGACCGAAACCGAAACGACCGAAGATGCGGCGGATACACATGGTTCGGACAAGACGGTCGAGCGGGAGATCGTCGCAAGTTTTGTCGGGAAATCTTGCGATTTCGGTGCGCCGCACCGTGAAAAACGCTTGTGTGAAGCGGCGTTTGCCTATTCGGTGAAAGGGGACGGCGCAAGGATAACGGTGCGCTTTTCGGGCGACGAAAAGGAATTTTACGATTGCACCGTCGAACTTTCGCAAAAGAGCGGGTATTTGCGTCTGCGCGTGCCGCCGTATAAGGCGTTTCGTTATCAGATCGCCGTCGAAACGGTCGGGAGTATCGAAGTGCGGGCGCCGCAGTTTGTTTTTGCGGCGGTGTGACTCCCTTTTATTCTTGCCGCCCTGCAAAAGGCGGAGCATAGAGATTCATACCGTCATAAATTTTTACAAGCGGGCGGATACTATCCGCGCCCTTACAAAGTTGGGGTTTGAGCTGACATAAATTCGGTACGCCCCGCAGGGGCGGGATGCTCACCGCAGGTATACCGCAAGGTGCGTAAGTAAAAAGAAGAAAGGAAAAACGGTTATGGCAAAAAAGACATTGACCAAATGGAAATATGCAAGCGTTCCCGCGACACAGCGGTTGTCCATGCTGCGCGAGGGAAACAAAGAACTCTACGACGAAGAAGTCGCCCGCACACGCGACGTCATTACCGATCGCCTTGCGGCGGGGTTATCGGTCGACGAACAAATGAAATGGGGCGATACGATTTCCTATCAATACAATCTTTCCAATGCGGAAAAAGCGGGTGTTTCGACCGATACGGTGGCAAAAAACGGCTATTCCGAAAAATTGTTCGGCGACCTTTCGGTTTCGAACAAAAATACGACATCGACCGTAAACGAGCCGAAAAAAGTGAACAGCGAAAGTTATCGGCAAAATTACAAGAACGAAACGTCCGAAAGTTTGGGCAAAGCGGTAAACGACGCCTATGTTTCGGCGATCAATCGCCGTCTTTCGGAGCTTTCGGCACAATATAACCGATACGTATCGGACATCACGGCACAATACGAAGCGCAAAAGAAAGAAGCGCTCGACGCTTACGAAAAGGAAGAAGCGTATTATCGCGAAAAGGAATTGAACGAAGGAACGGTCGGCGGCGGTCGAAGCGAGACCAATCGATTGAAAGCCAAAGAAGCGTTGAACGAACGACTTTCGTCGCTTGCCTCAAGCAAAGAGCAAGCGATTGCCAAAGCGCATGAGGCGGCGCAAAGTTCGGTATACGATATCGCAAATTCCGCCATGAACAGCTTTTCCGACGAATATTACAAATATAACGCCCTTTTGTCGGACAAAGACCAACGCGATTACGACCGCGAACGCGACGCGATCGATGACACGAAATGGTGGGAAG
>CAYNXA010000203.1:0-4125 GCA_964401015.1 uncultured Oscillospiraceae bacterium | reverse complement strand
GCGGCACATACTCCCATCTGCTGCATTTAGTAACGCGTAACGAAGATGATCTCATGCAAACGCTGACGCAGGCGCAGCAGGAGACATTCGAGAAATTCAAGGACTGTGCATCAGAGCTTAACGACGCCAACGAGGTGACATCTTTCACACTGGGATTTAAGCTCGGCATGCGGCTAGCACTGGAAGCCATGATCAGCACCAGCGACATCACAGAACCTAAAATGCACTAAAAACAAGGGCTCAACACACCGAAATAGGTGTGTTTGAGTTTTAAGTGTCACAAAATTGTGACACCAAAATCGATTTTCCGAAAATCTATTGACAGAACATTCGTTCGATAATATAATTATGATCAGAGCAGGACAGTTCTATGAACAACAGAATAATGAAGCCGAATGTGCCGACGATATGGTCGCCTTGAGCATAATTCCATTTTCAGGTCACACATCGGAACGCTTTGTAAAAGCTAAACGACGGGATTGGCAACCGGATTAACCGGAAGATAAGACCTTTCTCAGGTCACTAGCAGCGGTGATTAGTAATAGCCACCGACAGAGCAGTTCTATTCCAAACGGGATAGGACTGCTTTGTCGGTGGCTTTTTTTGTTGCTCAAACACGAAATTTTTTGAAAAACATTTTCAAAGTGTTCATTAGGTGAGCAGTTTGTTTTTTACCATATAGCCAGCAAAAGACGAAAGGAGGTGCGGAACATGCAGAGTGCGTTAGATCGCAGACAATCAATTCTGGAAGCGATCAGCGATCGACGCTTTGAAACGCTAGAGAATCTGGCAACAGAATTTGGCGTATCAAAGGCCACAATTCGTCGTGACATTGAAATACTCGGCTGTTCCGCACCTATCTACACTGTGCGCGGTAACGGAGGCGGAATACGCGCTATGGATGGCTGGTATGTCGGTCGACGCTATCTTACCAGCACACAGGAGACGGCTTTGAGAGATATTCTGCCGGTGCTGCCGCCAGAACAGCAAAAGGAAATACAAAGCATCCTCTTGTCTTTTGCAAAACCCGCTGACTACAGGAAATGGCCATAAATTTTTTTAGTCTCAAATGGTAATAACCTGTTGTTCGCAGAAAGGAGGATCCGATGAGGAAAAACAAAGATATCCGCATCGCAGCGATGGAGCGTGGCGTGTATTTCTGGCAAATCGCATCATGGTTGTGCATCACACCAGAAAGTTTTTCACGACTGATGCGCAAAGAGCTGGATGAGGATGACAAAAAGAAAGTCTTCTGGGCGATCGAGGCTGCAGCCAGAGAGCAAGAGCGACTTCGCAAAAGCCACCAGTAATTACTCAGACTACACCGAAAGGAGGTGAAACGAAATGAAAGGATTTACCATCTACACCGCAAACTGCACCGGCAACGCAAAGAATTGCATCTACCCCACAGAAGTAGTGGTAAGGGATATCGCATCGCTGGAGCGGGCAATGCAGCGCGATCACGTGTGTGCTATGTACCGTGACCATAAACGAAGCGCAGCAGGCTTTGAATGGTCAGATTGCATCCCTATGGATTGTGACAACGGCCATAGTGAGAATCCCGCGCAGTGGAAACAACCGGAGGATGTAGTGGTAGCATTTCCCAATGTGACATTCGCGGTTTGTTACAGCCGCAACCACATGAAGGAAAAGAAGGGCAAGACTGCAAGGCCACGGTTCCATTGCTATTTTCCAATCAACAGAGTTTGCGATGGAGAAACCTATGCGGCTATGAAACAGCGCGTCTATGAAAAATTTCCTTTCTTCGACGACAATGCGCTGGATATCGCCCGCTTCTGCTTCGGCACTGAAACACCAGAAGTTATGTTCTTCGCAGGTGACAAAACAGTGGATCAGGTGATCCCCGCAGCAATTACCGCAGGCAGCCGCAATGCGACATTGTCTCAAAAGGCAGGCAAGCTCATCAAGAGATATGGCGACACAGCCGAAGCGAAACGATTGTTCAAGATAGAAGCAGAACGATGTGTGCCGCCTTTGTCGGAGGATGAGCTGGCAAGCATCTGGAGCAGTGCCAAGAAATTCGGTGAACGAATTGCTGGCAGCGAGGGCTATATCCCACCGGAACTGTTCGGTGCTCCGCTTGAAAAACTAAAGCAGCTCCACCCGGAAGATAACAAGCGATATCCATGGACGGAGCTGGGCGCAGGAAAGCTGTTTGCGGACTATTACAGAGACGTTGCGCGATATGTGCAGCAGCGCAAAAATTGGTATTGCTATTCCGATGGCGTGTGATAGAAGCAGAACGATGTGTGCCGCCTTTGTCGGAGGATGAGCTGGCAAGCATCTGGAGCAGTGCCAAGAAATTCGGTGAACGAATTGCTGGCAGCGAGGGCTATATCCCACCGGAACTGTTCGGTGCTCCGCTTGAAAAACTAAAGCAGCTCCACCCGGAAGATAACAAGCGATATCCATGGACGGAGCTGGGCGCAGGAAAGCTGTTTGCGGACTATTACAGAGACGTTGCGCGATATGTGCAGCAGCGCAAAAATTGGTATTGCTATTCCGATGGCGTGTGGAGCGCAGATTTAGGCGGCCTCTGCGCAATGGAGTATTGCATGGCTCTGGCAAATGACCTTATGCGGTACTGCCTCACCATTCAAGACGAACGCATCCGGCAGGAGTATATGAAATTCTGCAGCCGTTGGCAGACGCGGAAAATGCGAGAAACCGTGTTGAAGGACGCACGCGGAGTGAATAAAACCCAAATGGAGGATTTCGACAGAGACCCGTATGCATTCAACTGCGCGAACGGCACCTTGCATCTGGATACCATGGAATTCACCGAACATCGCGCCGAGGACATGCTGACAAAGAAGTCCAATGTGATTTATGCCCCAGAAGCGCGGTGCGAACGATTCGAACAGTTCATGACAGAAATCACCTGTGACGATCAGGAGAAAGCAAAATTCCTGCAGAAGGTGCTGGGCTACGGAATTAGCGGAGATACCCGATATGAGTGCCTTTACATCTTCTATGGAGCTACCACTCGCAACGGAAAAGGAACGCTGTGCGAAAGCGTACTCAAAGTTCTGGGCAGCTACGGCTGCACCGTCAGAGCAGAGACCATAGGAGTAAAGAGGAACAGTAACAGTCAGATGCCCAGCGAAGATGTTGCCCGTCTTGCAGGCGTGAGATTTGCAAACATTGCGGAACCGGGACGTGGGCTACTGTTGGATGCAGCGCTGGTTAAGAGCATGACCGGCAACGATACCCTTAACGCCCGATTCTTACATGAAAACAGCTTTGATTTCAAGCCACAATTCAAGTTGTATATCAACACAAACTACCGGCCATCCATCAACGATCTAACACTGTTTAACAGCGACCGCGTGGTGATAGTCCCCTTTGAGCGTCACTTCGAAGAATCTGAGCAGGACAAAAACCTGAAAGCATTGTTCGCAAAGCCGGAAAGCCAGAGTGCCATCCTCAATTGGTTGGTGGAAGGATACCAGCTTATTCAGAAAGAAGGATTGCGAATTCCCAAGTCGGTAAGAGCGGCAATCGCTGAATACCGAAAGGACAGCGATAAAATTATGCGGTTTGTGGAGGACTGTCTTGAAAAAGCGGAAGACGCTGAGGTAAGGACTGCTGATGTGTACCGGGTATATCGCGAGTGGTGCGCCGAGGATGGCTGCTATGCGGAGAATAGAATGAAGTTCAATCAGGGACTACGGAGCTTTGCGCAGATTGAACGCAAACGCCCTGCAGGTGGTGGTGCGCAAACCACAATGCTGCTAGGGTATCGACTGACTGGAGCATCATTTGCACACCCGTTATAATCCCGTAGCAGGTGTAGCAGGAGAATAAGTTTTTCTCTAAAAGAAGCGTTTTTTTGAATTACCTATAAATACTGCTACATCTGCTACAACCATAACGAAAGGAGGAAACATATGAGAAATTACAAGTGTTACGGCACAAAAGACGGCAGGATGCCGATAACCATGCCTGACCCAGCAGACTTCGGTGACAGCCAGAAGGACGCGGTTACCATGTACCACACCGCTGACGGTGAGCCGGTGATCCTGCGCAGGAGCATCGCGCTGACCCCAATGCCGTGGTGTGTGCAGAGAGGTACCAGCACCGTGTTCTTCAGCTACTACCGAG
>CAYNXA010000202.1:0-4134 GCA_964401015.1 uncultured Oscillospiraceae bacterium | reverse complement strand
CACAAACGGTGACCAACCGATTTACGACATAAAACGACCTCCCGCCAAAAACGGGTGGTCGTCTTTTTTATTTTGCGGCAAGGCGCGTAACAACGAATACGGGAATCAACCAGAAGAGTTGCAAAAGCAAAACCGCAATCGGGCTTATGACGCTGCTTCCGCCGAGAAGCATCAGCAAGGACAAACCGAGTCCGACACCGAACGATAAAAGTTTTACCGTTCCGGTGACACGCAGGACTGCCTTAAGACGGCATACCAACAGGAACGAATAAATCAGCGAATGTTCGCCCGAACCGGAAATCAAACCGGAAGAAAGGACACTTTCTTCTTTTTCGATCTCATCGGGGCTTTGTGCTTTCACAACGCTGAACAAACATTCGGGACGACGAAGCCCCGCGCGGATAAAATCGTTGTTGATACAAGGATCCATGGTTTTGATACGTGCGCAAATGCCTTGGGTATACAAACTGCGCAAAACCGACTCAAAACTTGGGTTCAAGGTATACTTAATGTAAAATTTCGCCATTACACGTCCCGACGACGCCAAATACAAAATTGCGCCGTTGGTCTGACGGAACGAATCGTCTGCCGGTTCAGAAGATATTTCGAAATTGTTTTCCGCCATATAGCTTGTCGTGCCGATATAGACGTTATCGCCCTCCACCTTACACCACAATCCGTCGGGAGCGACATCGACGATCTTCACATCATCGCAACAAGACGGAATCGCCGATACCGAATTGGAAAACACCGCCGAAAGCGGACCGCCGATATGACCGAAAATACGCGCCATTGTGACGATCATATTGTCGATACGGGTATCTCCGTAGGTTCGGATATTGGTGACTTTTACGTCTTTCGGGGCAAATACCTCGGTATCCTTAAAGGAAATAACCGAAACGTTGTCGTATTCATCACACAAATTATGCCCGACAAAAGCACATTTTCTGCGGGCGGCATGACCGGCAAATACGGCTTCGGGCAAGCTTGACGCAACAAGCATACACATTTGCACGGAAGTCATAAACACCGAAACGGCACCGCAAAAGGCGTCCAAAAGTTCTTTGTTGAATATGTAATAGAGTACGCCGCCGACAACCGATGCGACGAGCGCGATCGTGATCAAAAGACTTGTGTTTTGATCGGCGGAATTTGGTTCGCAATTCCGCTTGAAGAAATCCTCCGCAAAGCCCGTCTTTCGGATATCCAGTACCGTCGAGCCTTCGGGAACGAATTTCACGATCTCGTCGGAAGTAGTTTCGCCCGACGCCGTAATATCCGAAAAACCGATCTTGTCCCCATCACCCGAAACGATGCGGAAAGACATATATTCGGTTCGCGCTTTCAAAAAATCGGAAAAGGCAAGCGTCAAAACCGAAAAACACGCAACGGCACACAAAAGCGGCAAGGTACTGCGCGTGGGCGCCGACACGGCAAGGGCAACCGAATGAATAGTCGCCGCCAGCACATTGACAAAGGCGACCGATTCGGATGATACGTTAAGACGACCGAGGGCGGCAACACCTTTGCAAATGCCGTTTAATTTGAGGATAACGGCAAAGAAGAGGATTTGCAAATCGAACAATACGAATATCCGACCCGATCGTCCCGCTTCCAATGCTTTGGCATGCGGCAAGCCCAAGGAGGGCGCCAATTCGACATACAGGCTGACTATCGTCAACAGCAAGACCGCCGCCAACGCCAGACACGAGCCGAGCAACTTTTTGCGTAAAATACCGCGCAATTCTTCGGGATTGCTTTCCGCTGTATATTCAAAAGCGGGAGTAAAATATTTGCTCTTTTCACGCACGCGTTCGCCGTTTTCATCGAAACGTCGTGTCGTTTGTTTCGGCGTTTTTTCAAAACTCTGCGCGCTGTCGTTATCGTTCTTTTTCTTTTTGGATTTGCCGAAGTAAATGTCGTATCCGTCCTCATCAAACGCGCGAAGCAAAGCGCTGTCGTCAATCGGCTTACGTGTGCGTCGATGTGAGAAGCTTTCGTCGTGTTCGGCATTTGCCGATTCGTCCTGCTTTTCGGGTTCGGCTTTCTGTTCGCTTGTCGCTTCGTCGGCACCGACCGAAATCGCCTCGGTTTCGGATTCGGGAAGTTGTTCGGCGTCCGTTGTGTCCGTTCCCGTGTGCGGTTCGGCGCTCGTTTCGGTAGCCTTTTCTTCGAAATGCTTGGAAATTTCGCTCATAATATCGCGCTTGCGATTGTCTTTTTCGACATTTTCCGAAGAAATTTCGGCAAGACCGTCGGGTTCGACGGCACCGGCTTCTTTTGTCTCGAAATTGCGGAGCATATCTTCCATATTCGTTTCATGCTGTGAAGTAAAATCGGCAATTTTCATGTCGCTGTCATCGGATACTTCGGATGCTTCGAATGGTTCGGATGCTCCGGATGGTTCCGATACAACGGCAGACGCACGAAACTTTTTTTCGAACTCCGACCAAGAATCAGCGTCCGATCGCTCTTTTTCGGCTTCTTTGCGCAAGCGCAAAGCGCGCTTTTCATCGTATTCGCGTAAAATGCTCTCTAAAGTTATGGTTTCCTCAGCGGCGTCGGTTTTTGCCTTTTCGGTGGTATCGAGACCGTTCAAGATTTCATTATCCGACATAACTTTTCCTCCGATTTTTTATATTGCGGCAGTGCGTTGACGAACAGCTTCGTATAAGACAACAGCCGCCGCAGTCGACACGTTCAACGAATTGACTTTGCCCATCATGGGAATGGATACGATATAATCGCTGTTTTTCTTGACGATATCCGATATGCCGTATTCCTCACTGCCGACGATGATTGCGGCAGGGACCGTCATGTCGGTCTTGGTATAATCTTCCCCATCCGCTTCCGCGGCAAAGATCCATAAGCCTTTGTCTTTCAATTTGCGAACGGTATCCGAAATATTCGAACATTTCGCAACCGCCATATGTTCGAGCGCACCGGCGGATGCTTTGGCAACCGCGGGAGTCGCACCGGCGGCGCGTCGCTTGGGAATAATGACCCCGTGCGCGCCCGCACCTTCCGCACAACGGATAATCGCACCGAGATTATGCGGGTCGGATACGCCGTCGGCAATGACGATAAGGGGCTTTTCGCCGCGTTCTTCGGCAATGGCAAGAATGTCGTCGACCGTGCAATATTCTTTTTCGGACGCGATCGCGACAATGCCTTGATGCTGTTCGTAGCCGCATAATTGATCGAGTTTTTCTTTTTCGACTTCGATAACGGGAATTTTGCGATTGATGGCTTCGGCAACCAAAACCGTAATCGAACCCTCGCGGTCGCCGCGACGAACGAAAATCTTTTCGATCGGTTTTTCGCTTTTCAAAAGCTCACGCACCGCATTGCGTCCGGGAATCGCTCCGTTGTTAAATTCTTCGTTGCGTTCGGCCGTTCTGCTTTTCGCTTCGCCGTTTCTTTCGGAGCGCATCGCACCCATTGCTTTCTTTTTGCCCTTTTTGTCGTCAAAGTGACGGGGCTTGTCGTTTTTCTTTCCGTAGGGGGATTTTCGGCTTTTATCGGTAGTATACATAAAATTTTCCTTTCCGTCGGGAACGCGAAAGTGTTGCGACAAACATTCGACCGAACAAGAATCTTTCTCGTCGACCAATGTCGGTTCGGGCGACTTTTCCGCATGAGGCATAACAAAAAGACACACTTTCACAATTTAATAAACATATTGTATCTTGTGCAGCAATGTTCCTCTAAACGAAGCGCACGTATGCACAAAATCGAGTTTTCTTTGTCATTAGAACTTTGAAAAATCCCAATGCTACTTCTACATTGTATCACAAATTTGACGATTTGTATATACATTTTTTCGATTTTTCGGCAAAACTTTTGTTTTGGGACGTTTTTTTCGGCTTCAAACGAAATAATTCGCTGTCGAATCAGCAAAAATCGCGACGTTTTTATGATTTTTCATAGTGCGATTTTTCGTGATAAAGAAAAATCCGTTCGGATCGACCTTGCCGAACGGAATAAAGAGGAGGGCGAATGATGAAATTTCATCATTATTATTTACAAAACGGTGATTTGATGATATAATATACTTGTAAAATTTTATCTTTTTATGAATGGTGGATTGCAAAAGTAACTTCCAGTTTGCACGATTAACTTCCGGGGTTCCAA
>CAYNXA010000201.1:0-4172 GCA_964401015.1 uncultured Oscillospiraceae bacterium | reverse complement strand
ACTTGACCCAACATCAAAACACGTCGGGCAAGGATCTCACCTATTTCGACCCCGAAACCAACGAACATTATATTCCCTACGTTGTCGAACCGTCGCTCGGCGTGGAACGCAGCTTCCTCGCATTCCTTTGCGATGCCTATGACGAAGAAGAACTCGGCGAGGGCGATGTGCGCACCGTTTTGCGTCTGCATCCGTTCCTTGCGCCGTATAAAGCGGCGATCTTGCCTCTTTCGAAAAAATTGTCGGAACCCGCAACCGCTCTGTATCACGATCTGCAAAAAGAATTCATGGTCGATTACGACGAAGCCGGCAGTATCGGCAAGCGTTATCGTCGTGAGGACGAAATCGGTACCCCTCTGTGCATTACCTACGATTTTGATTCCGAAACCGACGGTTGCGTGACTGTGCGTGACCGCGACACCATGGAACAAGTTCGTATCAAGATTGAAGATTTGAAAGACTATATCCGCGAAAAGATCGCGTTTTGATCGTTTTTGCACCTTATCCCCTTTTTTCCACCTCCCCCGACCTGTCGCGGGAGGTGGTATGTCTCCATACCCGATTTTTTGATTTTCGGATTTCGAATTTCGATTTTCCATTACTCATCACGGAGGTTTTCCCATGACACGACCCACATCTTATCTTCTCGGCAAAAATGCCGTCTATCTCTTCGAAAACGGCTGTTTTTTGATCGATCTGCCCGATGCCCCCGCCGAAGCGCTTACCGAGCCGAGCGGACTGCCTTTTGATCTTCATATCGCGGGCGACGTCTATACGACCCACGATTTTTCGTTGGTTGACGCTTCGTTTGATTCTTCGGCCTCGGTTTTGCGTCTGCGTTACAAAAACGCATCACAACTCACTGTCGAAACGGTTCTTTCCGAGGTCGGCGGCGCGGTCGTTATGCAAAATACCGTCGTAAACGACGGCAACGCGCCCGTCTTTCTCACCCGTTTTTCGGCGGGCACTCTTTGTCACGTAGCCCGCACCGGCGGCAAAACACCTTGGTATGACAAGGATCTCGTTGTTCATATTTGCCGATCGAAATGGCTTGCCGAGGGGCAATGGCGTGCCTATACGCCGACCGATCTCGGACTTTATCCCGCATCGGTTCACAATTGGGAATGGTCGTACTGTCGTTTCGGCACGATCGGCTCCTGGAGCACCGACAATTTCTTCCCGCTGACTATCGTCGAAAACAAAACCGACGGCACCGTTTCGTTCTTCGAAACCGAGGGCGCACACGCTTGGCAGACCGTTTTCACCGGCAAAGGCGGCTATGCCGCTCCCGAATTACAGCTCGATACCATGTCGTGTGACGAAACCCTCGGCTGGACCAAAACACTCGCCGTCGGCGAGCACTATACGACCGAACGGGTCATTTGCGCAACCCTTCGCGGCACTTTCGAAGATGCCGCGGCGGCTCTTACCGCTTTTCGTCGTGCCGATACGGTAAAAGAACCGTTCATGCCGCTTGTTTTCAACGACTATATGGACTGTGTTTGGGGCAGGCAAGACCCGAAATTGATCCTGCCGCTCATCGACGCGGCGGCGGAATGCGGCTGTGAATATTTTTGTATCGACGGCGGCTGGTGCGAAAACGCCCATAAAGGCGGCAGTCTCGGCGATTGGCTTCCGAAAGCCGATTATTATTCCGAGATCACCCTGCGCGATCTTGCCGATCGCATGAAAGAAAAGGGACTTATTCCCGGTATCTGGTTCGAATTCGACGCTTGCGAAGAATCGTCCGACCTCTATCAAAGCGGCGAAAATCATACGCTTCGCCGTCACGGCAGAGCCGTCGGAGCAGGCACCCGCCATTTCGTAAACTTTACCGACAAAGAAGCGTGCGATTATCTGATCGCGCGTATCCGCGAATTTTACGATATGGGCTATCGTTATATCAAAAACGATTATAACCAATCGACGGGCATCGGCTGTGACAATGCGGGCGGCGAATCGTTCGGCGAGGGCAATCGTTTGAATACCGACGCGTTTTATGCCTTTATCGAACGGCTTTATACCCTTTTTCCCGACCTCGTTATCGAAAACTGTTGCAGCGGCGCCATGCGTGCCGACAACAAAACCTTGCGTCTTTTCACCCTGCAAAGTGCGTCCGACCAAGAAGTCTATCTCAACAATCCCTCGATTGTTCGCGGTTCGGAAGTCACCATGTTGCCCGAAAAGACGGGTATTTGGGCATATCCTTATCCTGTACAGTTGGATGAAGTAAACACCTTTGCGCTGACCGACGAATACGTTGCCGCCCGCGCCGACGGCAAAGAAACCGCTTTTAATATGATAAACGGCCTTATGGGCGTTTTGTATCTGTCGGGACGGATCGACCTTTGCGACGAAAAGAATTTGGCGCTCGTCAAAGAGGGTACGAAAATTTACAAAGAGATCCGCGCGCATATTCCGCATTGCCGCCCGATCTATCCGAACGGCAATCATCATAAGATCAACGCAAAAGAAACCACCTCATTCGGGCTTTTGGGCGACGGAAAGCTGTATCTCGCCGTTTGGAATACGTCCGACCGCACCGAAACGGTCACGGTCGACCTTTCGCGCTATGCCGACGAAAAAGCTCTTTCGCTCGTGCGCACCTATTCGCATGACCAATCGAACGCCTCCCTTGCCGAGAATCACTTCACCGTGACCCTTTCGGACAAGAGTGCCGTATGGGCGGAATTCGACCTGCGCACCTTGCGGTGAGCGTTCCCGCGCCTATCGGCGCGCACGGAATTTACGGCGGTGCGAATCTTGACAACTCTTCCGTCACAGCTTCGCCATGCCCCTCCCTTTAGGCAAGGGAGACGAGAATAAAGAGGTTCGCGCCACCAAAAAATCCAGCACACACGGCAAAATCTTCAACCTTAATTCTGCATTCAGCATTTCATTTTTCATTTTCCACTTTCAACTTTTCAGGCGGTATTGTTATGAAAAATCACCTTCTCGCTTTCGGCGAGATCTTATTCGACGTTTATCCGAGCGGCGCGAAGATCGGCGGCGCACCTTTGAATTTTGCGGCACATTTTGCCGCACTCGGCAATCAAAGCGCCGTTTATTCCGCTGTCGGTCGGGACGAATACGGTGACCGCGCTCTTACGTTTCTTACCGAACGCGGCATCGATTCGCGCTATGTTTCCCGCCTTTCCGACCGTCCGACCGGCTATTGTGCCGTGACCTATCGCGACAGCGAACCGCAATACGACTTAGTGCGCGGCGTCGCTTACGATGCGATCGGAAAGACAAGCGAAGCCGACCAAAGCGGCAATATGCTCCCGGAAAGCCTCGACCTTTTCTATTACGGCAGTTTGGCACTGCGTTCGCCGACCTCGCGTGAAACGCTTACGACTCTGCTTGCGGCAATAAAAGCGCAAAAGAAGTGCCGCATCTTCTGCGACCTCAATTTGCGCGGCGCTTTTTACGACCGTGAGACCGTCGAATTTTGTCTGCGCGGTGCCGATATCGTGAAACTGAATCGCGAAGAATACGCCTGTTGCCGCAACCTGTTTTGTGACGACCTCGACCCCGCCCGCCCCGACGCGCTCGAAACTTTTGCCGCGTCGCTGTGCGAAAAATTCGCTATTCGAATGCTTCTCGTCACCCTCGATTCCGACGGCAGTTTTCTTTACGATTCCGAGGGAAGAAAAGCCTATCGCCAAGGAAATGCTCCGAGCGAATTTGTGTCGGCGGTCGGCGCGGGCGACAGTTTTTCGGCTTGTTTCCTGCATCATTTGTTAAGCGGCACCGCCGTCGATATCGCGCTGGAAAAAGCGGCGCGCCTTGCCGCCTTTGTCGTTTCGCGCGAAGAAGCAATTCCCGCCTATCCCGATGACTTGAAAAACACGATTCGATAAGTCGCTTTGCCCGCAAGCGGCAAAAAACGCGCGCGCGTTCAAACGGCGTTCACAAAAGCACAAAAAAGTACTCTTTTCCGCAAAAAAAGCTTTGTAAACATACTGTAAATATCGAAAAAACAGAAAAAAACTATGGAAAAATATTTTTTTGTGTGTTATAATATCAAGTGCGAAAATATGCAAATATTTACTTAAACGGAGGAAACCCAAAATGGCAAAGAAGTATTGTTATCTCTTTACCGAAGGCAACGCAAACATGCGTGAGCTTCTCGGCGGTAAGGGCGCAAACCTTGCTGAAATGACCAACAT
>CAYNXA010000200.1:0-4174 GCA_964401015.1 uncultured Oscillospiraceae bacterium | reverse complement strand
TATTCGTCGGCATATTCATCGTACATACCGAGTGTGTATTGCGAATTGGGTTCGCTTGTCGTATATAAAATGCCGATAGTTTCGGCTTCGGGCAAAAATTCGCGTATCATGGCAAGCTGTGCTTTGACCGGCAAAACGTCGCTGGTTCCGGTTATTTCGCCGCCGTCGGAAAGTCCCGCGCCGACCGGATCGGTAATGGCGGTAAACACAACGGGTATCTCATCTTCCGCCGCCGCATTGAAGCACGCCTGTGCCGAGGGTGTGGCAACGCCGCACATCAGATCCACACCGTCCGCCGCGAAATTTTTGGCGATGGTCGTTGCGTTTCCGGTGTCCGCCGATGCGTTTCGATATACGAATCGAACGTTTTCGCCCTCGACAAAACCTTCTCTGCGAAGTCCTTCGATAAATCCCTCGCGGCAATTGTCCAAGGAGCCATGTTCGGCGAATTGCGAAATACCGATCGTAGGCAGTTCTTCGTCGGATCGGCTGTCATTCAGTTCCGCATCGGTATCGGCACACGACGAAAGAGCCGTTGCGGAAAGAAGCATGGCGAGAATCAAGGTTGTGAGTTTGTTTGCGTTTTTCATAAGAAAATCCTCCTTTTGAACTTTCGTTCACCGCCCCGTTTCGGGGTCAAAACAAATTTGTTTGTTCGGCTGTTCTGCGAGGCGGGGGAAAAACAAAAACGCTCCTATCCCATACTATGGGACAGGAGCGAAGCTCATGCGATACCACCCAAATTCAGTCTTTCGACTGCACTCAACAGCATACAACCATATGCTTATCACGCTAACGGGTGACGACCGTCTCCCCTACTCAAGCGAAAACGCTCTTTCGGTTCGCCCTCACGAGTCCATTCACCGTTTCGGTTGCCGTCGCGTTTCCACCATCGGCGACTCTCTGTGCGCTCCGTAAAGAGGCTACTTCTCTCGTTCATCGGTTTATGCGGATATGATACCACGTTTTTTTCGCTTTGTCAAGCGTTTTTTCGAAAAACTCCGAAATTATTTTCGAAAAGATTCCGATTTTTGTGTGAGCAACTTTTTTCAAAAGCGGAAAACGACAGACGGCAAGACGTTTTTGCTTCGTTTTTTGCTTTTTTCTTTGTCGAATCTTGTATTATTCGAAAAAATGTGTTATTATTAATACAGATATATGCGCATACACTTTTTTTCGGAGCACCGTACGTATCGTTTGCACGCTCCGTCGCGCGAAAGGGGGGTTAACTTTCATGAAGCTTTTATTCAAGCAACGTCTGTTTTCGTGGTTTGACAGCTACGACATATACGACGAAAACGAACAAACCGTCTTTACGGTGGAGGGACAGCTCGCATGGGGGCATTGCCTGAAGATATTCGATTCGTGCGGCAATGAGGTCGGAACGGTAAAACAGCGTTTTTTTGCCTTTCTGCCGAAGTTCGATCTCTATTTGGGAAACGACCGTATCGGTTGCATCGAAAAAGAGTTTTCCCTGTTTCATCCGCGTTTTTTCATCGACTGTTGCGGTTGGCACGTTGAGGGGGATTTTCTCGAATGGGATTACACGGTACTGTCCTCAAGTGGTCAAGTCGTCGCCGTCGTTTCGAAAGAGCTTTTTCGATTGACCGACACGTATGTTTTGAATATTGATGACCCGTCCGACGCTCTGCGCGTTCTCATGCTGGTGCTGGCGATCGACGCGGAAAAATGCTCGCGCCGCTGACTTCGAAAAAACGAAAAGCCTTTGAAATAATCCCGCAACGCAAGCGCGAATGCGGCCTTGCGCTTGCCAAGCGCTAAAAACAACAAAACCGTTAAAGCAAAACAACCGCAAAACGAAAGGAAATCTCTTATGTGTTCGTCCGTTTCATCCGATTCATCCGTTCTCGCCGTCCCCACCGTTTTTTCGGTCGGCAACACCTATCAAATTCTGCAAAAAGCCGAAAAAAGCACGACCTTTTGGGTGCGGGTCGGCGACCGTACTTTTTATGACCATTCAAACGGTATTCTGCGTTCGGATACCGACATTCACCGCGTATGCGTGCCGTCGGCGCTTTTGGACGCGGAAAAGTCCTATACCGTCTGCACACGAAAAATTCTCGAACGCAAACCGTATTTTTCGGTGACCGACGAGGTGGTTGAAACAACCTATTCGTTTTGCCCGCCCCAAGGGGACACGTTTCGTGCGTATCATATTGCCGATGCGCACAATCATATCGACGAACCGGTTCATGCGGCAAAAGCGTTCGGAAAGATCGATTGCTTGATTTTGAACGGCGATATTCCCGACCACAGCGGAACGACCGAAAACTTTGACAACATTTATGCCATCTGCGCGCAGATCACCGAGGGAAAAATTCCCGTTATATTCGCGCGGGGCAATCACGATCTGCGCGGTGTTTGTGCCGAAAAAATCGCCGATTATACCCCCAATCGAAACGGAAGATCGTATTACACGGTACGTTTGGGCGGCTTTTGGGCATTGGTCCTCGATTGCGCCGAAGATAAACCCGACACGCATGAGGAATACGGCAATACCGTTTGCTGTCACGCTTTCCGAGAGGAAGAAACCGATTACATCAAAGACGTGATTCGTAACAAGGCGTCCGAATACGAAGCCGACGGAGTCATTTGGCGCGCCGTCATTTGTCACAGTCCGTTCACCCGCAAATACAAACCGCCTTTCGATATCGAAAACGAGATCTACGACAGCTGGGTCGACCTTTTGAACCGAGAGATCCGACCGAACGCCTTGCTTTGCGGTCATATCCACGAAATATCGCTCAATTTGCCCGGTGGAAAGAACGACGCGCGCGGCGCAAAATTTCCGGTCGCCATTCTGTCGCAGACCGATTATCAAGGTTATTTTGTCGGAGCGGGACTTTCTTTTTCGAAGAACGACGGCATTACCGTCACGGTAACCGATTCGAACGGAGAAGTCAAAGAACGATTCCGTATCGATTAAACGCTCGAAGCCGAAAGCTTTGGAATGTATCCGTTCGAAAAAACCGAACAGGATAGAATCGATTTTCGACCGTTTTGCGACGTTTTTTTCCATACGGCGCCCACGGCGCGCCGAACAACTTTTTTTCTTCAAATAACTTTACTTTTCTTACAAATAATGTTATAATAGTTTGGATAAACTTACGGGAGTCTTACGTTTCTATGATTATTTTGGGAATCGATCCGGGCTATGCAATCGTGGGGTTCGGCGTTTTGGGTTATACCGACAACCGTTTCACCGTACTGGATTACGGTGCGATTACCACTCCCGCCCATACCAAAACCGAATTGCGTCTTTCGGAAATTCACGACGGTATATGCGAACTGTGTGACCGATACCGTCCCGACGCGCTTTCCATCGAAGAACTGTTTTTCAACAGCAACGCCACCACCGCCGTCAACGTTTGTCAGGCACGCGGCGTCATTTTGCTTGCGGCGGCAAAGCGCAACATTCCGATATTCGAATACACTCCTTTGCAGATCAAACAAGCCGTCACCGGCTACGGGCGCGCGGAAAAGCGACAGATCATCGCCATGGTAACGACGCTTTTATCGCTGAAAGCACCACCCAAGCCCGACGATACCGCCGACGCACTTGCCGCGGCAATCTGCCATGCGTATTGTTCGTCATCGGCACTTTTCGGATTATCGTAACGCACGCTATACGGAGTTTTTTGTCTTATGTTTTACTATATCAACGGTCAACTTACCAAGCTTGCTCCCGATCACGCCGTGCTTGATTGCGGCGGTGTCGGTTATCTTTTGAATATCAGCGCGGCGACTTTCGGACAGCTTTCGCGCAAACACGAAATCGTCCCCGACGGCACGCCCGACCGAAAGCCCGCCAAACTCTACACATATTTTTCGGTCAAAGAGGACGGTCAAGAGCTCTACGGTTTTTACACCGAAGAAGAACGCGATATATTCAAGCTTCTTATTACCGTTTCGGGCATCGGTCCGAAAGGTGCCCTTTCGGTTTTGTCGACGCTTACGCCGAACGAATTGATTTCCGCCGTTGCCGCCGACGATGCGAAAACCATTGCACGCGCCAACGGTATCGGATTGAAAACGGCGCAAAAAGTGATCCTCGAACTGAAAGACAAATTTGCGAAAATCGCTTCTTCGCTCGTCGACACGGAAGTCGGCGAACCTCTTTTTGTTGCCGACGACGGTTCGGACGATGCCGTCG
>CAYNXA010000199.1:0-4178 GCA_964401015.1 uncultured Oscillospiraceae bacterium | reverse complement strand
CTTTTTCGGTTTGTTCCCCGTCTTTTAGGCTGTCGGAAGAAGCGCAACCGCAAACGCCGCACAAAAGTGCAACCGACGCGGCGGTTGCCAATATCGTTTTTGAAAATGCGAATTTCATATCTCTGTTTTCTCCGTTTCGTTTTGTGCCGTTTTTTTCTTTTTGTTTCGTCGGCAAGCGGCACACTCGCCGTAAAAAACGGTTTTGCCGTTATCGATCGAAAAGCCGTGTTCGACGCCGACATGTTCGGACAGGCGGCTTAAAAAATCGCAGTCGGCATGCAACAAAGCACCGCAAGTCAAGCATTTCAAATGGAAATGCTCACAAACCGCATCGCCGCAATATTGATAGCAAGCGCCGCCTTTGGCGTCGGTCGTATACTTCCGCACCACGCCCCGTTCGGTAAGCTTTTCCAAGCGGCGATACACCGTCGTAAGCCCGGCGGGCGTTCCGTTTTCGTTCAGGCGGCGGCAAAGTTCTTCCGCCGTGATATGTGCGCCGTCGGTTTCTTTCAGCAGTGTTTCGATCCACTCGCCTTGCTTGGTACGATAGCGTTCCATAGAATTGCAACCACTCCGAATTGAATTTGAAAATGATTTTCATTTTCGATTTGCTTACCGATTATAGCATGTTTTGCGTGTTCTGTCAAGTTCCGAACGAAAAAACGCGTCGAAACGAAAAATCCTTGCGAAAAATCGCAAGGATTCGAACCTTTTATCTTAATTTTCACCGTGTTGGCGTTTGCCCATTTTTCGCCAATTGACAAAGCCGTAAATGTCGTTTACAAAGAAAGCGACGAAGCAGACGACCACCGCCAAATAGCGCGTTTCCGACGCGGCGGCAAGACTCCACAGCACGATCAAAACGATATCGTTGGCGGCATAATAGGGACTACGACGCAACGTCAAATATACGGTGAGAAAACTGGTCACCACCGAAACGGTGCTCGGAATTAGATTTGCCGTATGAAAATATTTCAATACGAAATAAAAGACGGTCGTGACAATTGCCGTCAACACAAACATAAACGCCGTTTCTTCCTTACCCATTTTTCCGATCTCGACTTCGGCGTGATTCCCTTGGAACGGATGGCGCAACCATTCGACAAGTGAAAAGACCGCCATCGGCATGGTCATGCCGAGATAGGTCAGCATTTCGCCGTAATATGCGAAAGTATAGGATATCACGCCGTAGAGCAAGCTGAAGAGAATCATCAGCAATTATCCGAGCGGATTGCCTTTTGCGCAAAAGATGAGCGACGTCACGCCGACAAGCGAGGCGGCAAGCGTCAAATATTCGCCGCGGTCAAACAGTAAAAAGAATGCCGTGATGCAAACGACCGACCCGCTCCACAAAAGTTTTTCGAAGCGTGTCAGGGAACGAAGTGTTTGGGTAAGATTCATGTTGTACTTTCCTTTCGATTTTGTGATTTTTCGCATTTCTCGATTTTTCCGATTTTTCCGTTCTTTCCGTTCTTCGAAATCTTTCGAGGCTGTTCGGATTTATTACGACTCCTTTCTTTTTTCCGAATCCGAACAAAAAAAGAAAGCACCCGCGCGCGCATCTTCAAAGACCTAACGATGCACGGCGAATGCTTCAAACAGCACTTTACTACCCGGTGGCAGTTTCCGTATGAGCTAAGTATACCGTTTTTTCGCCGATTTGTCAAGAGGAAAAAACGTGTTTTTTCCGCGTTTTTCGGAACAGCCGATTCGAATTTGCCCGAAAAATACCTTTTGTTTTGAATATTTTCGTCGTCTGTTGACCAAATATACAATTTGGAGTCTTGTCGTTCTCGTTTTTTGTGGATTCTTCCGATTTTTCTTCAAAAAAACTCTTGTTTCTACATTGACAAACCGACAAAAATTTGGTATAATACAAACTACGATACATTCGTTACAAGTCGAACCTACCGTAAAAGCACGGCTATCGTTCGTCTTGCGACAAGCGAGGGGGAACATACGTTGGGCAGAGCCGTTATGGTGACATCCTTTAAGGGGGGCGTCGGAAAGACTACCGTATCCGCCAATCTTGCCATGTCTTTGGCACGTATGGGCTTTAAGGTGATCGCCGTCGACTGCGACTTGGAATCGCGCTGTTTGGACATTGCCCTCGGATTGGAAAGCACGTCTTTATACAACATTTGCGAAGTCGTTACCGAAAAATGTTCGATAAGCGATGCCGCCATCCGCGATCCCCGCTGCAACAATTTGTCGTTTATCGCCGCACCGGCGTATTTTTCGTTGGCGGACAACGACGATTTTTCTTTCACCGAAGAACAGGTTCAGGCACTTGTCATCAAATTGAAGTTGGAATACGATTTTGTTATCTTTGACCTACCCGCGCGTCCAGACAAACTGTATAAAGCGTTGGTCAAATACTCCAACTACGCTCTTGTCGTGTCGTTACACACGGCGGCGTCGATTCGTGCCGCCGAAAAGACCGCGATGGCTCTCGAAGAATTGAGTCGCGGCGAGATCGAATCCGGCTATCTTGTCAAGAATTTGAAGACCCGTCTTATCATAAACAGCTTTATGGCGCGGGACGCGGCATCGGGTGCCCGCCCGTCGATTTACGACATCATCAACAAGACTTCGGTTCGTCTGCTCGGCGTTTTGCCCTACGACGAGGATATGGCGCGCGGTCAGGAAAACGGACTGCTTGCCTATCAGGTCAAAGGCGGCAAAAACAATTTCAACCGAGCGATCGTCAACGTCGCGGGACGTTGTACCGAAAACCAAATTTCCCTGCTTGCGGGGGTACGGCTCGACGTATCGAAAGCGCGTCTTGTGTGAGTGTTTCCCACTTCTTTTACTTACCGATACCGACCTGTACTTACCGATTTCCCCATTTTACCGAACACACAAATTTACCGAAATTATCCAATTCGAACGCTTCCACCGAAAACCGAACAGAAAGGATTGAACCGACATGGAAATTGCAATCGTGGCACAAGATACGAAAAAAGAATTGATGATGCAGTTTTGCATGGCCTATTGCGGCATTTTGAGCAAGCACAACCTGTGCGCAACCGACATCACCGGAAAGTACATTGCCGAAGCAACAGGGCTTCGCATCGAACGGTTGCTTGCCGGCACGCAAGGCGGCGAAGAGCAGATCGCGTCGCGCATTTCCTTTAATGAAATCGACATTCTTCTGTATTTTCGTGACACGCACAACGCCGGCGAAACCAGCGAACACGAAGCGAACATTCTTCGTCTTTGCGACATTCACAACGTTCCGTTTGCCACCAACATCGCCACTGCCGAAGCACTGATTCTTGCGCTCGATCAAGGTAGCCTTGACTGGCGTGAACTTGTCAATCCGCGTTCAAAGATCAATCGCAGTCGCGCGCGCAGCTGAAACGGCCGAACGATTCGCTGTTTTCGACAAATTTTCACTATAAAAGCAATCCGAGCAAATCGCAGAAAGATTTGCTCGGTTTTTTCGTATTGTTTATGCACTATGCATCGATTTTGTGCGTCGCGTGGTGTTTGTTCCGCACGGGTTTGCCGCCGTCAGCAAAAGACGTGTTGCACAAGCACCATATACAGCACCGTTCCTACGCCGATACTGAGAAACATATTCTTTTTCAATTTATGCACGACAACAACGACAGCAATCGAAATGCCTTCGGGCAGACCGTGAAAAGACGTAAACACGGCATCTTTCAAGCAATATACGACCAGCAATCCGATTGCCGCGTACGGCAAGACCGTTCCGAGATAGGTGATCCACGCAGGCGGCTTTTTGTTTTCGGGAAATGCGAAAAAGGGCAAAAAGCGCGTTATCATCGTTCCGAGAACGACTGCCGCAACGGTAAGTACCGATTGAGAGGTTGTCATTCGGTCGATCCCTCCTTTTCTTTCTTACGCGCCAACAGCAAAATCAGCGTGATTCCGATCATCGACGGCAAAATAAATCCGCCGCTTCCGAACAAAAGCAAGCACGCAAACGAGCAAGCAACGCCGATCAACGCCGAGCGATGACCGTTTTTTCTTCCCATTGATTCAAAAACATGACGGTAAAAAGTGCCGTCATCACAAATTCGATTCCCGTCGTGTCAAAGCAGATCACATAGCCGAGCAGGGCGCCGAGAGTGGCGCCGACGACCCAATAGATGTGGTTGAGCAAAGTGACAAAAAACATAAACCAGCCTTTATCCACGTCGGGCGGCGGA
>CAYNXA010000198.1:0-4196 GCA_964401015.1 uncultured Oscillospiraceae bacterium | reverse complement strand
GTCGGTTCGCTTTCGATCGACGGGCGATTCGGCAGTGCGACCCGCACTTCGCTCATCGGATTTCAACGTACTTTTGGTCTTGCCGAAACGGGAACTACCACCGAAGAAACGTGGGACGCGCTTTTGTCGGTATACGAAACGATCATCGGCATTTCCTTTCCCATCGAAAGCAACCAATATTTTCCGGGTGATCTGAGCTACGGCAGTCGCGGAGACGCGGTGCTTTTGATGCAACGCTATATCAACGTCATTTCGGAATATTTCGAAGGGGTATCCCCTCTCGACGAGGACGGGATCTTCGGCTCGCGTACGCAAGAGATCGTGCGGGAAATTCAACGTCGGTTGGTGGTAGAGCCGACCGGCATTATCGATTCGGTCACATGGTATCGCATCGTGGAGCTTTACAATTACATTGTGCGAACAAGCGGCAGTCAAACGAAATAAACCGAGTTTTCGGCAAAATACGCGAAAAAAAGCCCGCTTCGGAAAGCCGAAGCGGGCGTGTGATACCATATAGATTGGATGACGATCGGCACGGGATTTTCCGATTATGTTTCTCGTCTTTTCATCTTGCGATGCTTAAAGCTTTAAGGCGCAAAGTCCCTCGACACCCGCAACGTGGTGTTCGGTCACGCCGATGGCGCGCATATAATCGTAGGTGGCGGCGACGTCTTTCCCCTCGCCCGTCATCAAGCGGGACGTGCTCGGCCAAATTTCACGGCGGGTCGGCCAAAGGCAGATCAAAGGAGCGATGACCGAATACAGTTCTTTAGACACGCCGTAATAGCCGTGATGAGCCATTTGCACGACGTCGCTTTTCAGCTCGTCCTTGAAGCTGCCGAGAAGCGAAAGCCCCGCCTCATGACCGACGTCGCCCAAGAACAGCACCGTGGACGTTTTGAAATTGAATTTATAGATCATGCCGCGATTGTTGACGTAATTGCGTGCCGTTTCGACATCGGTTGCGGCGATGACTTTTACGATACTTTTGCCGAATTTCAAGCGGTCGCCGTTCCGCACGCGGTCGGACGGAATTTTCGACTGTTTCACCGCCGCGTTGAAATCGATGATTTCCTGTGCGCGGCTTTGCTCATAACGTGCAACCACTTCGGGATCGAAATACGGATAGACGATGCGTTTGACCGAAATTTCGCCATCGGTCAAGATTTTGATAAACGCGCCGACATGAGCTTTGTGCGGATGGGTCACAAACCACGCGTCGACTCTGCCGTCCAGCTCGGTTCGGATAAAATCCGCCAAATATTCTGCCTCGGCGGCATCACCGCCGTCGATCACAAAATGCATATCATCGGAGGCGCGCACACAATAGGACATGCTCTTAAAGCTTCCCGCAATCGGGAGCTGCCAAAGTACTGTTTCTTTGCCGCTTTCGGCGGGCTCGTTTTTTACTGTACGATTCATTCGTTTCTCTCTGTTCTAAACCGGATTATTCCTGAATTTCTTCTCGTATTATAGCATTGATTATCCGTAAAAGAATTAACAAAGATAGAACTTTTGTTAAAAAAAGCCGATTTTGTGCCAAAAATTACATTTTCGTAATAATTTGCGACTGTTACGGATAAGATTTTCTCGGTTAAGTCGAGCGAAAAGCGAGCTTTTTTTGTATAATTGCAATCGAATTTCGATTTTACGGTTGCACTTTTTCGAAAAAAGCTCTATAATAGAGTTACCGGTTTCGAAGTTTTTACGTCCAAGACATTTTGGAGGTGGCAATATGAAAAAACGTTTTTGCGGATTTCTTGCCGTTTTGTTGCTCTTGTCGGCCGTGTCCTGTCAATCGGGCACGACACAACCGGGCTCAAACGGTGAACAGGTCGATTTGAAAGACAATTCGGACAGCAGGCTCCATACCGACCCGCAACCGCTTCGCACCGTGGAATACTCGGTTATGTATCGAGATCGGAATACCGGACTGACTTCCTACGATACCGCCACCCTTGAACAATCGGATGACCCGACAGCCGATTTTATTGTCGCGCGGACGCTGCTGCTTTCCGAATTGCCGATTTCGGTTCGGAATGTCACGACAAGCGGGAAAGACGTTTGCGTCGATTTTGATTCGAAGTTTTTCGTTTCGGTCGAGAATACGGAAAAGAACGAAGCGTCTTTGCTGGACAGTATTCGTTACAATCTGCTGTACAATATCGATTCGGTCGAAACGGTTCGGTTTTGTTTGGACGGCGGTGATTTCATCACCGATTTTCATGCATTTTCGTCGCAGTCCCCTTTCACGCCCGAAATTTTGGATCTGCCCTACCCGACGGTGCAGTCACTCGATTATCAAATCGTGCATTACGACATGGTAAACGACCGTGAATCGGTTTATTCGGAACAATACCGTTATGTCGACACGATCGATCCCGCGTATTTTATTTCTCGCGTATCCGATATTTTCAACGTGTCCCTTGCGGTAAACGCCGTAACGACGCAAGATGGTATTATAACCGTCGATTTTGCATCGGACGGGGCACCGTGTGTCGGATTGGGCGCTTATGAGGAAAGTCGACTGCTCGACAGTCTTTGCGCACTGTTTTTGCAAATATACCCGCAAGCCGACGCGGTTTGTCTGTCGCAAGACGGAAACGATTACAACAGCGGTCATATTTTATCGGAAAGAACGACTCCTTATGCAACAAGAACGACGAAACAACTCGGCTGATTCTTCGGTCAGCGAATTTGCGAAAGAACGCATTGCGCGTGAAAAAGAGCGGCTTGCCGCCATGGGTGTAACCATTCCGCACGTCGACCCCGAAAAAAGTGCCGACCTGCCGAAGAATAAACCGTCGACGTCGGAACCCGAACCGTATACAAACGACGCCACCGACGGATTTGAATATTGTTATCCCTCGGATAAGGCAGAGGCATTCGACGATGTGTTTTATGACAAGGTCGATTACAGCGAGGCAACGCCCGAACAGAAGAAAGTATACGATGATACGACAAAAGGGATCAAGCACAAAAGCAAGACAACACGCGCCGCCGCAAAGCGAAAAACCGGTTCGGTTGTGGTATTGAATCCGTATTACGAGCGCAAGCGCAAACAAAAGATCGCCGCCGTTTTGCGAATCGTTGTATGGCTGTGCTTCACCGTTGCCGTTCTTGCAGTCGTTTCGGCAATCGACTACATCACTTCCACCCACACGGGTGACCGACTGAAAACGGCATTTCTTTTCTCGGACGGGGACGACCGCGAATTTTACGAAAGATTTGAGTCATTCGAAAATTACGTCACTCTCGGCGATTCTGCCGAGAAGATCGAAGCGGTCTTGGGAACGCCCGACCGAATGGAGGATACGCTTCTATATTACGGTGACTCCTATTTGATCGTCGAAGAGAATCGTGTTGTCGGATTTTATCGGGATCCGACCGAGGCGCTTGCCGTGACACTCGGATTTCAAGGTGAAAAGGCGGCGGGAAAGGTGTTGGTCGGCGACAGCGCGCAGAACGTCGTTTATCGGCTGGGCACACCCGATTATTGTTTTTATCAAAACTGGCTGTATCTCCACTGCAACGGCACCGCCGAAACGGTCGGCGAAGCGGACACGAATTACGAAGTAAATTTCAACGAACAAGGCATCGTTGTGTCTTGTCACGAGCTGAAACGATAATGTCGAAGCATACAAAAAGCGCGGGCAAACGCAAGACGCACCGATATTGTAACCGAGAAGAAGCACTTTTACGGAAGTGCTTCTTTTGTACATATGGCAAGTGTCCGAAATTTTGCGCCTTGCGAACAAGTCGATTTTCCGTCGTTGCAAGTCTTTCGCGTGCCGTTCGGGCATTTGCGATTGTGAGGCAATCTTCTTTCGTTCGGCGCGGGATTCGGCGCAGATGTTACGAAAAAAAGCACTTAGCGAACGCTAAGTGCTTTTCATGGTGGGAGTTAACGGGATCGAACCGCTGACATTCTGCTTGTAAGGCAGACGCTCTCCCAGCTGAGCTAAACTCCCATGTCGTATCGTGTCGGGCGAATGCTTTATGCTCTCGCTCTCAACGGGAATTATTATAGCACAGTCGAAAAGATTTGTCAAGGGCTTTTTTCGAAAAAATGCAAATTTTCACAATTTTTTTCGGAATGTAAGTTGCCAAAGTAAATTCCGTTTATAAAAGCAAAGAAATTGAAATTGCATTTTAGTCCGGCGAACGGTATAATTAATGTGTTTCTATCCAAACAC
>CAYNXA010000197.1:0-4200 GCA_964401015.1 uncultured Oscillospiraceae bacterium | reverse complement strand
GTTCGATGGCAACCGAAATGATCAAAGGTAAGCCGCTTTCCGAAGCGCTGCAATTGTCCAACAAAGCCGTAGCCGAAGCATTGGACGGGTTGCCGCCGCACAAATTGCATTGTTCGGTGCTTGCCGAAGAAGCCATAAAAGCGGCTGTGAAAGATTATTACGACAAAAACGGAATCGAATACGATCGGTCGCTCTTTCCCGATTGTTCGTCCAGTGAGCACTGTCATACTTGAAACACATTCTGCCGAAAGGAGTTTGCGACGATATGATGATTTCCACGCGCGGGCGGTATGCGCTTCGTGTAATGATCGATCTTGCCGAGCATCGAAACGGCGGCTATAGGCCTATGAAAGAAGTAGCGGCGCGTCAAAACATATCGCTGAAATACATCGAACGCATTCTGCCGATCCTTTCGCGAGCTTCCCTTATTGAGGGAATACACGGCAAGGGCGGCGGCTATCGTTTGACGCGCGAACCGAGCGATTATACGGTCTGAGAAATTTTGCGTTTGACCGAGGGGGATCTGGCACCGGTCGGCTGTGTCGAAAGCGGCGCCGTACCGTGTGAACGGGTTTGCGAATGTCGCACCTATGCCATGTGGAAACGGTTCGGTAAGATCACGAACGAATATTTCGATTCGATCACATTGGAAAGCTTGATGAGCAACGAAGCTTCCTCTTTCTACGTCATCTGAATACCGATAAAAAAGAACAAAGTGACTCGGTTGCCGCGGTTTGCGATTTCCGCGTATTCCTCACTTTGTTCTTTTTTTATTTTTCTTTTACGTTTTGTTCGGTCGCGGCGTTACCTTGCCGTCGTCATTTATTGGCAAAATAGAAAATCACGTAGGCGGCGAGAGCAACCACCGACCAGAAAATCACTTTCAAGGCGCTGTTTTGCTCGGAATCGTTTTCGGTTTGTCCCGCTTCGTAAGATGTAGCATCGGAAACCGCGTCTTTTTTTGTTTCTTGAGCCGATTTTGTGCGTTTACGTTGCGCCTTGCGATAGCGGGCAAGCGGGTCGGTCGTATTCATGATACGCGAATAAAACCGTTCCAACCACTCGACGTCCTCTCGATTGCACATATCGGCTTCGCGGCAATCGGGTTCGTGTGCGATTTGATTGCGCACCCATCGGTAGTGTTTCAGCTTTTTGAGATCGTCTTTCCATTCGGGCACGTAATACTCGCCGTTCGGTGTGTTGATCATTTCGTCGATATACAGGGACACGCCGTACTTTTTGCCGTAAAGCTCACCGCAAAGTCTTTCGAGCCTTTTATACGCATCCATGAATTCCACCGTGTTTCCCCCTTTCGTTTTTGTCCGATATTTTTATTCGCCGAGCATGGCGTGCAACTGCTCCAATGAGAGGATCGGCACACCGAGTTTTTCGGCTTTTTGCAATTTACTGCCGCCGTAGGCGCCGGCAAGAAGATAGTCGGTATTTTTCGAAACCGATGACGACACCTTTCCACCGTAGGAAGTAATCAGATCCGAAGCCTCTTTTCGGGAAAGCCCCGAAAGTGTGCCGGTGATAACAAACGTTTTACCGGCAAGGCTATCCCCGTTTTTGACGATTATCGCTTCTCCCGATACGCCGAACGAAAGCAAGCGTTCGACCAACAAACGGTTGTATTCGGACGAAAAATAGCTTTCAATGCTGTCGGCAACGATCTCACCGATATCCTCCAGCGTACAAAGTTCTTCCGCATCGGCATCCGTTAAAGCTCCAATCGTTCCGTAATGTGCAGCAAGCGTTTCGGCAGTTTGCTTACCGACATGGCGAATTCCGAGCGCAAAAATCAGACAAGCAAGCCCTGCCGATTTGGAGCGTTCGATCGATTGCAAAAGATTGTCCGCCGCTTTATCGGCAACCTTATCCAAGGTCAGCAGTTGTTCTTTTGTCAAGGAATACAGATCCGACGCGTCGCGCACCAAACCTTTGTCGGCAAGTTGCGTAATTTGCGCCTCGCCCAATCCCTCGATGTTCATGGCATCGCGCGAAACAAAATGACGTAATCGGCGAACGATTCGCGCCGGGCAATCCTCATTCGGGCAACGATACGCCACTTCACCGTCCTTTCGAACAATGATTGCTCCGCAATTGGGGCAAACGGTCGGCATGGTAAAAGACACACTTTCCCCACCGCGAATCTCAGGACAGGAGGAAAGTATTTCGGGAATGATGTCTCCCGCTTTTCGTACAACTACGGTATCGCCGACACGAATATCTTTCTCGGCGATGAAATCGGCGTTGTGTAACGTCGCTTTCGATACGGTTGTACCCGCCAGATGCACCGGTTCCAACACCGCATACGGTGTCAAAACGCCCGTACGTCCGACGTTGATACATATCTGCAAAAGTTTGGTTCGTTTTTCTTCGGGAGGATATTTATACGCTACCGCCCATTTCGGAGCATTGGCGATTTCACCCAAAGATTTTCGAAGCTCGAACGAATCGACTTTCAAAACCGCACCGTCGATATCGAAATCAAAACTTGCACGCTCGCGGTTAAACCGTTCGATTTCTTCATAGATATCGTCGAAATTCGAAAGCAATTTACGATAAGGCGAAACCGTAAAGCCGAGCCGCTCCAAATAGTCCAAACTCTCACGATGAGAAGAAAGCTCCGCGGCACCACGCGATAATTGTACATTAAATACGAATATGCTGAGTTTTCGCTCGGCGGTAATCGCCGAATCCAGTTGTCGAAGCGAACCGGCCGCCGCATTGCGCGGATTGGCGAATGTATTTTCGCCGATTTCTTCGCGCTCGGCATTGATACGCAAAAATTCGCTTTTCGGCATATATACCTCGCCACGCACGCACAAATACGGAATCGGTTCGGTAAGAATTTTGGGAATATCGTTGATTTGGAAAAGATTTTCAGTCACGTTTTCGCCGACAATGCCGTCACCGCGCGTCGCGCCGCGCACAAAACGGCCGTTTTCGTATTCCAACTCAACCGAAAGTCCGTCGATTTTACATTCGACAACATACTCCACCGTTGTGCCGACTTCTTTGTCGATTTTTTCGAAAAAATCGAACAATTCGTCTTTGGAAAATACGTCGGTAAGGCTACCCATCGGTACAACATGGTGTACCTTTTCGAATTTTTCGGATGCCTCTCCACCCACCGTTTGTGACGGCGAATCGGTTGTCAAAAATTCGGGATATTCTTTTTCAAGCGTATACAATTCACGCATCATCGCATCAAATTGGCTGTCGGTTATTTCGGGAGCGTCCTGTACATAATACTTTTCCCGATGATATACGATTTGGTGTCGCAGTTCTTCAATCCGTTCTTTTGCCTGTTCTTTCGTCATGTTCTGCTGTTTCCCATCCGCTCTTAAAATTCAACGGTCATGCCGTCATACGTAGCCATAAATCCCTCTTTTTCGGCGGCTTTCGCCATTTCCTCGTAGATCGGCGTTCCGTTATGCGAAAAATGATTGACGATACATACGGTGTTATCATCAATATTGCCGTTTTCCTGCAATATTTTACGCATTTTCTTATCGCACAGAAGTGTTAAATGACCGTAATTTCCGTAATTTTCGTCGGGATTCAAGCCGCCCGTGCAGTCAAAGCTGACCAGATCAAAGCGAAGTCCCGTTTTTTTCAAATAAGCAAGCGTTTCTTCGGGGAAATAGCCGGTATCGTGTGCATACAGCATGTTTTTTCCGTCCTTGGACAGAACATACACAACGCCGAGCGGCTCGGAATGGCGCGCTTTCAGAGGCGTTACCGTATAGCCTTGCACGTCAAACGGAACAAAGGGTACGGTCTTTATGGCACGAACGCGGTCTTGATCGTCCATGTAATATTCGAGAATCGAATCGCAAATGCGACGATAGGCATTATGCGGCGCGTAAAACGTAAGAGGCTTTGCATCGTCGATATCGTTTGCAATACCGATGCCGCGACACCACAAGTCGTTCGGATACAAGTGGTCGGAATGGTCATGGGTGATAAGACAGGTTTGAATATGCGAAAGATCGATTCCGTATGTCAGCGAATGGTAATAGGTGTCGGCGGGAAAGTCGATCAAGATGGTGTTGTCGACGATCGCCTGACTGCGGGTGCGGATATTTTTGCCGCCGAGCTTACGGCTTTTGCGACAGGTTTCGCATTGACAAAACATTCCGGGAATTCCCTCTGCTGCGGCAGTTCCCAAATATTTGAATTTCATTTTTCTTT
>CAYNXA010000196.1:0-4211 GCA_964401015.1 uncultured Oscillospiraceae bacterium | reverse complement strand
CCCCTGGGATGTATGGCTGAACATGAAAACCCATTTTGGCCACAAGTATGTGGCAGAGCGAGATATCCAGCAATACAAAATGCGTATTGGCTGGAACGGAATATTTTTAATACTTGACTGAGGAGGAAAAACCATGAGCGAAATAAGCAAATTTGAAGCTTACAAGAAAAAGCTTCAGGGGATCTGCGACGAGAACAACCTTGTTTTCCGTTTCAGAAATCAGCAGTACCCCGTCACCCTCACCATACGTCCTGTATCGGGCTTCGGTGAGCAGTTATCCATGCTGGAATCGGCAGATTCCAATTACACAAGCCCTGATGCCTCAATCGTGTTTGCCTTTGAGGACGGCGCAATAACCTACAAGATGTCCGAACGCTTTACAATCAGCGAAACGCTTTTCAACAAAATCAAAAACCTGTTCAAGAATATGCATAGCTGTTGGTTGCAATACTTCTTCCGCTACACCGTCCAGAGCGGTGCGCTTGACCCTCGAACAATGCCGGTTATTGACGAGGGCTCAGCCGAGGAAATTGAAGCAATCCCCTCGGATTCCGATGATGAGGACGAATCGGACTTCATCTCTCCTGACGATGCTCTTGTAAGACGTGCAATTGAAATCGTCCGTGCCGAAAACAAGGCAAACGTAGCACTTCTCCAGCGCCGTCTCAATATCGGCTTTTCAAAGGCAGGGAGATTACTGGACGAACTTGAAGCCCTCGGAGTTGTCGGAGCGTATAACGGCGGAGAGCCGCGTGAGGTACTTCCGACCGATGCACCCGATGACGAGATAGGCGGTGAACTCAATGGCTGAAAGCAGGAACATAAAGAGATACACCGATGAGGCTGTAAAAGCCTCGCTTGAGCTTGACCGTGAAGCCTATAAACGCATCAAGCACATGGACAAGGTCACTTTGAGCAACTACCTTGTTTCTGTCTACCAGAGAGGGTATGCCGCAGGCGTGAAGTCCATGAATGATGTTATATCTGCGGCAACATCCACGGATAAGTCGGCAGAGACCGGCAAGGCGGAGGAATAAGCTATGGGGAATGCCTTACGCCATATCAGAGGAGAGAGCCAAAAGAATTTTGCAAAGCTCTTTGAAAGCTTCGGCGGTAAATACAGCAGTTGGGAAGTGTGGAAAGACTTTGTCACCATGACCGCAATCAGCATTTCCAACATTGTTGATACCATTCACCGAGAACAACGCGAAAAGCAGTATTTGGCTTGCGCAGAAAAATACTCTGAAAAGGAATTGGCTATATTCCCCCAAATGCTTTGCGAAGTCATAGCAGGGTTGGAGCAAAACCCCAACCAAGACTTCCTTGGAGAACTGTTCATGTCTCTGAATCTCGGAAACGAGTGGAAGGGACAGTTCTTCACTCCATACAGCGTGTGCCGCGCAATGGCAGCTATGACCTTTTCCGGAGATTCTCCGGACAGAATCGAACGACAGGGCTGGGTTTCTGTAAGCGACCCAGCCTGTGGCGCGGGAGCTTTGCTGATAGCTTTCGCAAACGAGTGTGCCGCGCAGAAGATCAACTATCAGACATCGGTGCTTTTCGTCGCGCAGGATATAGACTTTATAGCCGGCTGTATGTGCTATATACAGCTCAGCCTTTTGGGATGCCCGGGCTGTGTAGTGATTGATGACTCGCTTTGTCACCCATCTACGAGTTATGATTCGCGCGGCCTTATCCCGAAAGACGGCACAAATGTGTGGTACACGCCGTTTTATTTCAGCAACATCTGGCATTGGCGAAAAATCGGCGCACAGTTGGATCTTCTTTGCCGCACAGAAACTCCCACAGAAAACGCACCACAGCCTGAACGTGTTGCAGAGCCTGAATTGTCCGAAGCTGAACATGGGCAGTTATCTTTGTTTTAGGAGGCAATCAATGAGCAGACGATGGACTGCCGCAGACGATGAGACCCTGAAAAACTGTTGGGGAACAACGACTGTGCAGGGAATATGCAAAAAGCTAAACCGCAGTCAAAACGCTATAATGATCCGTGTTCAGCGGCTCGGACTGCCGAAATATTTGGAGAGCGGTGATTACATCACCGTCAATCAACTGCACAAAACGTTACTGGGCACGAATTTCAGCGGTTATCAGCTTAAAAGCTGGGTGAATGACAGAGGTATGCCGATTCACAACAAGCGGTGCGGCAAAAATACATACAGGGTGATCTACCTCAATGAGTTTTGGGAATGGGCAGAGAAACACCGCTCTTTCCTCGATTTCTCCAAACTTGAGCCACTTGCACTCGGCGAGGAGCCTGCGTGGGTAGCGGAGCAACGGCATAAGGATTTCAAATCTAATGCACTGCAAAGGAAAGACCCTTGGACAGCAAATGATGACAGCAGGCTGATTGAATTGCTCAGGCAACACAAGTAGGGATATGCTGAACTTACAAAAATGCTGAACAGATCCGCCGGCGCAATTCAGCGCCGTTGTACTGACCTCGGCTTGAAAGAACGTCCTGTCAGAGCTGATGCGCATGGCGAAGCGGCGAAATGGTCAGAAGCAATGTATGATGCTCTTGCTGACGGAATCCGCAACGGCGATAGCTACTCTGCCATCGGAGAAATAATAGGTAAATCCGAAAAAGCTATTCGCGGCAAGGTTTACACTGTCTACCTGACAGAGAATGCTGACAAGGTTCGCTCTATGCTCGGCAATGGTAAATGGGGCAACGGTGCACCTGTTCCCACGGTGAAACAAGCTTTATCGCTCAGCTCGTGCCGCACAGAAACACGTAAGCAATTATCTGAAATTGCCGGCATACTCCGATATCAGATGAACAAGCTCAGCTATGACCCATATTTTCAACGGCATATGTGTCTTAATTGGGACGATATGCAGGGTTGCACAGCGAATTGTGCAGACTGCGATTCCTGCACCGAATTCAAACGTATTCCACCTCAATACTGTGCTCGTTGCGGTATCACCTTCTTTGAAAGAGCCGAAAACCGCTTTTGCAAAGACTGCCGCACTGCACGGAAAAAGAATGCACAGCGGCATTGGCGCCGCGTAAACAATCTCAATAAATGAAACCGCCGCAGAAAGCGGCATGAAAGGAGCCCCATGGAAAAAAAGAATTTGAACACCCTCTGCCCTTTACAGGCAGAATGCGAAAGGAAATGCACCCACGCGGGGTATGAGCTTGAATGTGATTATTACAAAAATAATGCTGTCGGCGAAGACAGGACTATCCCCGACCAGGAGCTTATTCGCGCAGAGCGTAAGCGCAAGGATTATGAGGAAGCATACGAGGCAGAGCTGTCGGTGTTAGATGAGGATGAACGGGACTTCGGCCAGCTCCGTTACATAGAGATTGCGGAGCTTTATCCTCACCCGGATAACCCTCGCAAAGACGTTGGAGACGTTACGGAGCTTGCAGAATCCATAAAGGCGAAAGGCATATTGCAAAACCTGACTGTTGTTCAAGGTCATTACAATCCACGCAGAGAATGGACGGCTGACGGTTATACCGTAATCATCGGACACCGCCGCCTTGCCGGAGCAAAGCTCGCAGGGCTTTCGACGTTGCCCTGCTCCGTTGTAGATATGAGCGCAGAAGACCAGCTTGCAACAATGCTTGTTGAAAATATGCAGAGGTCAGACCTCACCGTGTACGAGGAAGCAAAGGGCTTTCAGATGATGCTTGACCTCGGCAAAAGCGTTAAAGAAGTTTCCGAGATGTCGGGCTTCTCCGAATCCACTGTTCGCAAGCGTGTGAAGCTGGCAGAGCTTGACGAGGCGAAATTCAAGAAAGCCGTTGACCGCGGTGCAACGCTTTTCGATTTTGCGGAGCTGGACAAGGTAGACGATCCAGAGGTAAAAAACAAGCTTCTTGACAGTATAGGGAAGCCGGATTTCAGGAACGACCTGCGCAGGGCAATTGATGAACAAAAGCAGGCGGCAAAGATAAGTGCCTTTGTTGAGGAAATAAAGGAATGGGCAACCCGTATAGAAAGCACGCGGTATGAGAGCGGCAAGCGAATCGCAACTCTTGACGGTGCTGATATTGAAGTGAAATATATCAAAAACTTCGGCTGGTGGACATCTGACAGCATTTCCGCCACCTCGCCTCCCGAGGCTTACGCTGACTGCCGTTTGTTTTACAAGGTCAGCCCCGGCGAGGTAGATATTTATTATGAAGTGACAGACGCCGAACGCGAGGATGAAGCGGCGAAAAAGGCCGAGGA
>CAYNXA010000195.1:0-4214 GCA_964401015.1 uncultured Oscillospiraceae bacterium | reverse complement strand
CTCATGCATTGATTGGCAGTTTTGTTTTGCACCAATGCGGGGTTTGTTAAGGGGGAGGAGCAGCCCCCTTGATGCTTCTTTCTTTTCGGTTACCTTTTCTTTCTCGCAAGAAAGAAAAGGAACACACTTTCGTTTCGCGCTTTTCAAAGCGAGAAGAAAGGAAACGATATTCCCGCCGCTTCCGAAGCGGCAAAAAAAGAACTGCCGCACAAAGAGCACGGCAGTTCTCACAGTTTCGGTCGGAAAGTTGTTTTCAAATAGTTTCGATTTTCAAAATATTCGTATTGCCCGATTCACCGTTGGTCATGCCGCCGGTGATGATGATTTTGTCGCCTTTTGCCAACTGAAACGCTTCTTTGGCACTTTGTTTTGCCGTATAGAAGAGCACGTCCAACGATTCGAAACGTTCGACGGGCATAGGAAGCACACCCCACGACAGAGCAAGTTTGCGGCGCGACCGTTCGCTGGTCGTAAGCGCGAGAATGTTTACAGGTGAGCGAAAACGCGATACCATACGTGCTGTTCCGCCCGAAAGGGTACAAACGACAATGGCTTTGGCACCGACGTCGATTGCCATGCCGCAGGTGGCATGAGAAATGGCATCGACCGTATTTTGAATATCAAAATCATACGTACGAAAACGCTTTTCGTACGAAATGTTGTTTTCGGTACATTCGGCAATACGTGCCATGGCGGATACCGCCAACACGGGATATTTGCCTGCCGCCGTTTCGCCCGAAAGCATAACGGCGCTGGTGCCGTCGTAAACGGCGTTGGCAACGTCGGAAGTTTCGGCGCGGGTCGGGCGCGGGTTGTAGATCATCGATTCGAGCATTTCGGTGGCGGTGATGACCCTTTTTCCGAGCATACGACATTTTGTGATCAGTTTCTTTTGAATGGCGGGAAGCTCTTCATAAGGAATTTCGACGCCCATATCGCCGCGACCGATCATGATACCGTCACATTCACGGCAGATCTCTTCGATATTGTCGATACCGGTTTGGTTTTCGATTTTGGCTATCAGACCGACATCGGTACAGCCGTTTTCGGCAAGGAACGCTTTAACATCTTTCAGATCTTGTGCCGTCGATACAAATGAACAAGCGATAAAGTCGATGTCGTTTTCGATACCGAAGCGAATGTCATCCTTGTCTTGTTCACTGAGATAAATTTGGTGCAGAACTTTATTCGGGAAGCTCATACTCTTTCGATCGGAAAGAGTACCGCCCGAAAGGACGCGGCAACGAACTTCGGTTTCGGTCGTCTCGGTGACTTCAAATGCCAAAAGACCGTTGTTGAGCAAAATGCGATCGCCGACGTTCATATCTTCGGCGAGTCCTTTGTAGTTGACCGAAACGCGCTCGTTGTTTCCGACAATATCTTCGGTCGTAAAGGTAAACGTGTCGCCCGCCTTGAGTTCGATTTTGCCGTTTTCAAAGTTCTTGATACGGTATTCGGGACCTTTTGTATCGAGCATGATAGCAATCGGCAGATCCAATTCTTCGCGGATCTTCTTAATACGGGTTATGTGTTCCGAGTGATCTTCGTGTGTGCCGTGGGAAAAATTCAGACGCGCCACATTCATGCCGCTTTTTATCATGGCGGTCAAGGTTTCTTCGTCCGAGCAGGCGGGACCGATCGTGCAGATAATTTTGGTTTTTCTCATCGTGTGTTTTTGGACAGCTTTCCGTACATTTCGGAAAAACTTCCAATCCCTCCCCATTATAAAATCATTGACTGTATTCTATCACAAAAACGGTCGTGTGTCAAGTGGAAAAAAGCGCTTTTTTGAGGGCAGTTGCGATAGCGGTACCCAATGCTTTTTGCGTGTGTTTGCCCGAATAATTTGCGCAAAAGTCGGCAAATGCGTTGACAAACCCACTTTTTGTGCTATAATAAGGGGGTGATACTTGCATTTTTCGGAGATATGCCGTGAACGAAAAAAGAGAAATTTTCCGTGATAATCGATTGGCGCTTTCGGTTATGCACAATATCGACGTAAATCGGTTCGTTACCGTGCCGCACTTGCATTTTCATTACGAAATTTATTACAACATCAACGGCGCCAAAAGCTTTTTTATCGACAACGAATTTTTCGAGTGTTTTCCGCACGATCTGTTTGTGATTCCGAAAATTCGGATCCACAAGTTGGTTGCCGAAACCAACGTTCCGTATGAGCGATGTGTGATCCATATCGACGACGCCATCGTTTCGTCGATCAATGCCATTTCACAGATGAACAGTTCGCTGTCGTGGCTGGACAATGCGGGGGAACGTTTCCCGCACAAGGTGCATTTATCGTCCGACGAACACGAACGGTTCATGATGCATATACGCGAATACGAACGAATTGACGAATCGCACAACGAACTTCTTTTGTATGCCAAACTTTTCGAAATCTTGTCGTTTGTCCGCACCCGATTCGAAAAACACGCCGATTGTTGCGATAAGCCTTGCGTGCCCGAAAGTTGGTCGGACAAGGCACTCGGTTTTATCGAAAAGAATTTTCGAAAGATCACGGTGCGAAGTATTGCCGAAAATCTTTACATAAACGAAGATTATCTCAACAAGCTTTTCAAAGCCGAAACCGGCATAACGCTGAACAATTATATCATTTTGCGTCGAATCGCCGAGGCGAAAAAGCTTTTGTATCTCGGCTATTCGGTCAAAGAAACGTGTGTTTTGGCGGGCTTTAACGATTATGCCAATTTTATTCGTACATTCAAGCGTATTGAGGGCTGTTCGCCCGGAACGTTCGAGATCTATTCGGCTTCGTCTGAGGTGCTGAGTCGCTGAAGCAAAGGTGAAAACCGAAACGGCGGGAAACGAACCGTTCAAAATCGGCTCAAACCGCGTGGATTCAACCGAATCGGATACATTCGTACCCAAAATGTGTTTTTTAACAGTGTTTCAAGGAGGGACGTATTTTATGATAAAAGATATGACGGTCGGTCGTCCGTCGAGCGTGCTTTTGCGCTTTACGTTGCCGATGTTTTTGAGTGTTGCGTTTCAGCAAATGTACAATATCGCCGACAGTGTGATCGTCGGAAAATTTGCCGCCGACGGCGAAGCGGCGGTGGCGGCGGTCGGTGCATCTTATCCGATCACCATGATTTTCATGGCGATTGCCGTCGGTATCAATAACGGCTGTTCGGTGGTCGTTTCGCAATTGTTCGGGGCAAAGAATATCGAAAAAATGAAAAGTTCGGTATTTACGACCTTGATCTCCTGCGCGGCAGTGAGCTTATTGCTGACGGTCGGCGGGGTGTTTTTATGCCGCCCGCTTTTGTCGATGATCCACACGCCCGCAGACGTATTTGAGGACGCGGCACTGTATCTGGACATATACGTATACGGCATGACGTTTTTGCTGTTTTATAACGTTTGCACCGGTATATTTACGGCGCTGGGGGATTCGTCCACACCGCTCATCTTTTTGATCTTCTCGTCGGTTTCAAATGTGATTTTGGACTACGTGTTCGTAAATTATCTGCATCTCGACGTCGCGGGTGTGGCATGGGCGACTTTCTTGGCACAAGGCGTTTCGGCACTTTTGGCGTTTGCGGTTTTGGTACGGCGCGTACACAAAATTCCTTGCGGCAAATTTTCACCTTTTTCGTGGAGCATGCTCGGCATGATCGGGCGACTTGCCGTTCCGAGTATTTTGCAACAGAGCTGTGTATCGATCGGCAATATGTTTATCCAAAACATTGTTAATTTGTACGGTTCTGCCGCCATGGCTGGCTATTCCGCGGCAGTCAAGATCAATACTTTTGCCGTTACTTGCTTTACCACCATGTCGGGCGGCATATCGTCTTTTACCGCTCAAAATGTCGGCGGAGGCAAGCAAGAGCGTATTAAAGAGGGCTACCGTGCGGCGATCCGCATTACCGTGGCGATCGGCATTGTCTTTTCGGTGGTGTACGTTTTGTTTGCGCCGCAACTCATCTCGGCGTTTGTTAAAGACATCAGTCCCGACGCGCTGAAAACCGGCAGTGACTTTTTGTACATTGTTTCGCCGTTCTTTTTAGCAATTTGTGTGAAGATGATTGCCGACGGCGTTATGCGTGGTGCGGCGGCGATCGAGTTTTATATGATATCGACTTTCTTTGATTTGATCTTGCGCGTGATCATTGCGTATGCATTGGGACTTTGGTTGTTCGGTATCACCGATATTTCGCTTGTATGGTGGTCGTGGCCCATCGGTTGGGTGC
>CAYNXA010000194.1:0-4239 GCA_964401015.1 uncultured Oscillospiraceae bacterium | reverse complement strand
CCATGTGCCAAGTAACGTTTGAAATCGATGTGCGTTGGGGGCACATGGCATAAAGCGTCCCCGAACGGGAATTTTTCAAGATATTCCGCGCGGCAAGTCTTTTTCGAAAAAAGCTTGCCGCGATTTGTTGCCGGCGAACGGCAACAGCGTATACTTTCGAAAAAATCGGGCATATTGGTAAAAAACAGCAAAGGTAGGTTTTTTCATGGACAACAACGCACTCGAAAAACTCAGCTACGGACTTTTCGTCTTGACGGCAAACGAGAACGAAAAAGACAACGGCTGTATCATCAATACGGCAATTCAAAGCGCTTCGTCGCCGAAAATGCTCACATTTTCCGTTTTGAACGCCAATTACACGCGCGACATGATCGCCCGCACAGGCAAATTTTCGCTTTCGGTTCTGAGCGAAAAAGCCGATTTCGATTTATTTCGCCATTTCGGCTTTTCGTCGGGAAAAGATGTCGATAAATTCGCAGACTTTGCCGACTGCCGCCGTAACGAAAACGGACTTTTGTATATCACGCGCGGCACTTGCGCCTATCTTTCGGCAAACGTGACCCAAACGCTCGATCTCGGTTCGCATACGCTTTTTGTCGGCGAACTTCTTTCGTCGGAGGTATTGAACGACCTTCCGCCCGCCACCTACGCCTATTATCACGAACACATCAAGCCGAAGCCGAACGACGAAAACTCCGAAAACGACACGGCACAAACAAAAGACGGTGGCAAAGTCGTATGGCGCTGTAAGATCTGCGGATACGAATACGAGGGCGAAACATTGCCCGAGGATTACGTATGCCCTCTCTGCAAGCATCCGGCGGAAGATTTCGAAAGAATTGTAAAATAATCTTCGGCGCAAACGCCGAAAAAAACAAGAAAGCACGTGCCACGCACGTGCTTTCTTCTGCCGTATAGGCAAATAGCAGCAAGTATTCCCCCGTCTTATGCCCTTTTACGCCTTGGTTTCACAATACAGGCAACGGTACACTTTCTTTTCTCGATCGCAGAGCTTAAACACATAGTCAAGTTCCTGTTCGGTCGTCGTGATACAGCGGGGGTTTTTGCATTTGATAACATTGGTCAAGCGCATCGGCATTTCGATACTGCACTTTTCAACCAAAACGCCGTCTTTGATAATGTTGACGGTGGCATGCGGGTCGACGTATCCGATCACGTCCAAATTGACGGGAATATCGGCATCGATCTTGATAATATCTTTTTTGCCCATTTTTTTGCTGGACACATTTTTGATGATCGCCACCGAGACGTCGGACGCATCCAGCCCCAACAGTTCGTACAATCTCATACCGCTTCCGGCGGTGATATGGTCGATCACCACGCCGTTTTGAATCGAATCGACATTCACAGTTTTCCCGCCTCCTTTAAGAGTTTCAAAATCAGCGCCATGCGCATATATTTGCCGTTTAAGACTTGTTTGAAGTAACAAGCGCGTGGGTCGTTGTCGATTGCCACACTGATCTCGTTTACACGGGGCAACGGATGCATAACGCAAAGATCGGCTTTTGCCCCCACAAGTTTATCGGGAGTCAAAACATAGCTGTCTTTCAGGCGCAAATAGTCCTCTTCGTTAAAGAAGCGCTCGCGCTGTACCCGCGTCATGTACAAGATATCCAAATCGCCCATTACCGCTTCCAAATCGGTGGTCTGTTCATACGGAACCGCGTTTTCGGCAATGACGCCTTTTTTGACATAGCTCGGCAATTTCAATTCTTCGGGCGAAATAAGTACAAGCTTTATGCCGCTGTATCGGCTGAGCGCCGTGATAAGCGAATGAACAGTGCGACCGAATTTCAAATCGCCGCAAAAACCGACCGTCAAATCCGAAAATCGCCCTTTTTCGCGGCGGATCGTCAAAAGGTCGGCAAGAGTCTGCGTCGGATGACAATGCCCGCCGTCCCCCGCATTGATGACCGGCACCGATGCATTGTTCGCCGCAACCAAAGCCGCTCCCTCTTTCGGATGCCGCATGGCGATGATATCGGCGTAACAACTGACGGTTTTGGCGGTGTCGGCAATGCTTTCGCCTTTCGCCGCCGACGAACTTTGCGCCTCGGAAAAACCGAGAACGTTTCCGCCCAGCTCATACATAGCCGCTTCAAAGCTGAGTCGCGTCCGCGTGGACGGCTCGAAAAAGAGCGTCGCCAATTTTTTTCCGCGACAAATTCGCGCATACTTTTCGGGATTTTCGATGATATCCGACGCCGTGTTGGTCAATTCGTCGATTTCTTCGATCGATAAATCCGAAATATCAATAATACTTCTCATAAGCACTCCGTTTCCGTCGGCAATTCCGCACTGTACCGTTACGAAATCGTTATTCTTTCGCGCCGTTTACCGCGAGATAGTTTTTAATGCGTTCGACGTTTTCGCGATTCTTTTCGTTATCTTCCAAATATTCGATGATATCATACACGTCGACGACCGAATATACGGGGAAACCGAATTCCACGCCGATCTCGCTCATCGCCGACTTTTCGCCCTGACCTTTTTCCTTGCGGTCAACCATAACGAACACCGCCGCCACTTTCACGCCGTCAAGCGCCGATAAGTTTGCCATGCTTTCGCGAATGGCGGTGCCGGCTGTGATAACGTCCTCGGTGATAACGACTTCTTCGCCGCTCTGCGGCTTATAGCCGACAAAAACGCCGCCTTCGCCGTGGTCTTTTTCCTCTTTGCGGTTAAAGAAGAACGGCACATCCAATCCGTTTTTCGCCAAAGCGCACGCCACCGAAACGGCAATCGGAATTCCTTTGTAGGCGGGACCGTACAAAACGCTCTTTTTCTTGCCGAGCTTTTCGAAATAGGCTTTTGCGTAAAATTCGCCCAAACGGGAGATTTGTTCGCCCGTCTTGATATCGCCCGCATTGATGAAATAGGGAATCTTTCTGCCGCTTTTCGCCGTAAAATCGCCGAATTTCAAAACGCCGGCATCTTCCAAAAACCGTATAAATTCTCTCTTGTAACTTTCCATTTTTCCGTATAACTCCCTTGTATCTTTTTGTTTTTTAATCGACAAACTCTCTCACGCAACGCTCGTATGCCGCAACCGGATCGACGGCGGCGGTAATGGGACGCCCGACTACGATATAATCCGAACCGATCTTTTTCGCCTCGGCGGGGGTCATGACGCGTTTTTGGTCGCCCACATCACCGTCGGCAAAACGCACACCCGGCGTTACGGTCAAAAAGCCGTTTCCGCAGATCTCGTGAACCTTGCCCGCTTCAAGCGGCGAACAAACCACGCCGTCAAGCCCAGCTTTTTTGGCGTTTGCGGCGTAATGCATAACCACCTTGTCGATCGGCTCGTGAATCAAAAGGTCGTTTTCCATGCTTTCCTGATTGGTCGACGTCAGCTGAGTCACGGCAATCAAGAGCGGTCTTGTGCCGTCATCGCGCGTCAATCCTTCCAGAGCGGCTTCCATCATCGGAATCGTTCCGCCCGCATGCAAATTGCAAATGTCAACGTCCAAATTCGACAACACGCGCATGGCTTTTTTTACGGTGTTGGGAATGTCGTGCAACTTCAGATCCAAAAAGATCTTGTGTCCGCGGCGCTTGATCTCGCGAACGATCGACGGACCTTCGGCATAAAACAGTTCCATGCCGATCTTCACAAAAGGCTTTTTGCCCTCGAATTTGTCCAAAAATTCAAACGTCTTTTCGGCGCTCGCAAAATCGCAAGCGATAATTACATCCTTACCCATGTTTTACTTCTCCCACACAGTCTGTCAAATTGTCGATTCCGTATTTTGCCATCGCATTCGGCAAATCGTTTATAATATCGCGGCACGCAAAGGGGTTGACCAGATTTGCCGCTCCCACTTCGACCGCCGTTGCGCCCGCCATCATCATTTCCAAAACGTCCTCGGCGCTCGAAACGCCGCCCATGCCGACGACGGGAATCTTTACGGCGTTTGCCACTTGATACACCATACGCACGGCGACCGGGAAGATCGCGGGACCCGAAAAACCGCCCATGGTGTTTTGAACGATCGGCTTTTTGGTGCGCAGATCGATACGCATACCGAGAAGCGTGTTGATAAGGCTGATACCGTCGGCACCCGCCTCCTCGCAGGCGTGCGCAATGGCAACGATGTCGGTCACGTTGGGCGAAAGTTTTACGATTATCGGCTTGGTCGTCACTTTTTTGACCGCCGTCACCACTTCCGCCGCCGCGCGCGGGTCGGTTCCGAAACTCATGCCGCCGCCGTGAAC
>CAYNXA010000193.1:0-4299 GCA_964401015.1 uncultured Oscillospiraceae bacterium | reverse complement strand
GATAAACATACCTTCTTTGTAATGATCCCAGTGTCCCGAAATTTTATAAAGATCGGATTTCGCCATGAGCGGCGTTTTGGTCAATTGCCAACCCCAATCGTATTCGGTGTCTTCGACGAAACGCTGAAGCAATTGAATGATCTTGGCGCCTTTCGGCAACATGATCGGCAAACCTTGACCGATGTAGTCGACGGTCGTGAAAAGCTCAAGTTCTCGACCGAGCTTGTTGTGGTCGCGCTTTTTCGCTTCTTCGACGGCGGCAAGGTATTCGTCCAACTGACTTTGCTTGGGGAACGCGATACCGTAGATACGCTGCAACATTTTGTTTTTGGAATCGCCTTTCCAGTAAGCGCCGGTACATTGCGTCAGTTTTACAGCTTTCAATTTGCCGGTCGACGGGATATGAGCGCCCGCGCAAAGGTCGGTAAATTCGCCTTGACGGTAGAACGAAATTTCTTCGCCGTCGGGCAATTCTTCGATGAGTTGAACCTTGTACGGCTCATTTTTTTCGGTCATGAGGGCGATCGCTTCGTCGCGGGGGAGCGTAAAGCGTTCGAGGGAAAGATCTTCTTTGATGATCTTCTTCATTTCGTCCTCTAATTTCGAAAGAATTTCGGGACTGAACGAAAGCTCCGAATCGACGTCGTAATAAAAGCCGTTTTCGATAGCGGGACCGATTGTCAGCTTTGCTTCGGGGTAAAGACGCTTTACGGCTTGCGCCAAAACGTGTGACGCGGTGTGATTGTAAACTTTTTTGCCCTCGTCGCTGTCAAAAGTCAAAATCTCGGCTTGACAGTCGGCGGTGATGGGGGTGGAAAGGTCGCATACCTTTCCGTCGATCTTGGCGGCAAGCGCTACGCGTGCAAGCCCCGCGCTGATGGCTTCGGCAAGATTTTTTGCCGTTCCGCCTTCGAAAGCGAATACGCTTCCGTCTTTCAATGTGATGTTCAACATGTGTGAAAGCTCCTTTCGGGTGAATGATGTACGGTTTTACGGTAACGGGGCGCCTTTTTGCGGCTCGCGAATCAATCGTTTCGCTTTTTTGATAGGACGAAACGCTTCGCCTGTCGGCAAAAAAACAAGCGCCCTGCGAGAAAACTCTCGCGGGGCGCGATAAAAAGCGCGGTTCCACCCGTGTTCGGCAGAAGATTCTGCCCTCGTTGCCTGCCTTAACGCGGCATGGGACGCCGAGGCATTTCCTCCTCGGAGCGAAAAAAGCGGTAAAGATCGACGTTTCGCAAGTGCCTTTCAGCATACGGCACTCTCTCTGGACGAACGCGGCACGACCTTCGTGTCTTTTTTATGGCTTTGCGGGTATTATAACGCAAAAAAATCGGTTTGTCAAGAGGGACAGACGGGGAAAGTTTGTTTTTTCTCTAAATTACAATATCAAATAGGACATTGTGAAAAATAAAATCGGCAGAGCGGTAATGGAAGCTTTTGCAAGGCAAATTACGGATCCATGTTCGACAAAAGCGACTTATATATCGATATGACTTTTCTATGCTCTATTTCACTTTACAAGGAGCTTTCCGCAAAAATTACGCGCCGTCGCAAATAAAGTGTTGACTTTGACCGAAAAAATTGCTATAATAAGAAACAATGGGTCTAAAATGTTCGGCGCATACGTTTTTTTGCGCCCGAAAATCTTTGCCCGCAATCAGTCACACATCAGAAAGGACACGAAAACCATGAAGAAAAGCGTAAGCACCTTGATCCTTATGTTGCTTATCATCGCTTTGCTGGTCGTTTCGGCATGTTTCGGTATCCGCGGAATCGGATTGAAGAGCGTGTTTGATGATGACGCCATTCGCAAAGGTCTTGATTTGGTAGGCGGCACCTCGATTACGTTGGAAGCTACGACCGACGGTATGCAGATTGCAACCGACGCGGACGACCTTGCCGATGACGAAAGCGAAATTGCAGACGGCGAAAACGAAATCGCCGATGATTCGCAAGAAATCGACGCGACGACCGATGAGGAAAACGCGACCGATGCCGACAATGAATCGGACACAGTCGATGAAATCGACGAAACCGAATCCGAATCCGCAAGCGGCGTTACCGATGATATGCTTGATGCGGTTGTTGCGGTTTTGAATCAGCGTATCACCGCCGCCGGTTATACCGAAGCGACGGTTACCAAGATCGGCGATAAAAACCGCGTTCGCGTGGATATCCCCGACGTTGCCGACCCCGAAGAAGCTATTAAGCTTGTCGGCGCTACGGCAAAATTGTATTTTATCGATTCGGAAGGAAATGTTGTCCTGACCGGCGAACAAGTACGCAGTGCCAAAATGGAAAATCAGCAAAACTCCACGACCGGTGCGGTTCAGCCGGTTGTTGCGCTCAAGTTTGATGACAGCGCGCGCGCCTCGTTTGCCGATGCAACCGAGCGTATGGCGGCAAAAGCCGACGGCGAAAAATATATCATGATCGTGCTCGACGATCAGATCATCAGTATGCCCTCCGTTTCCGAACGTATCGACAGCACCGATTGTATTATCACCGGTCTCGATGCGGAAGAAGCAAAAATGATCGCCAATTTGATCTCATCCGGTAATTTGCCTTGTGCTTTGAACGTAGTCGAAACCCGTTCGGTCGGTGCGACCCTTGGTGCCGATGCGTTTGCTCAGGCAATGAAAGCCGGTCTTATCGGTATCATTCTCGTTATGCTCTTTATGATCGTTATGTATCAGTTGCCCGGACTTGTTTCGGCGATCGCTTTGGTTGCGTATATTGCCATTACGATTCTTTGCATCGTCGGCTTCCGTATCAACCTCTCGCTCCCCGGTATCGCCGGTATCTTCTTGACCATCGGTATGGCGGTTGACGCGAACGTCATCATTTTTGAGCGCATCCGTGAAGAACTGAACGGCGGTAAGAGTGTCCGTGCGGCAGTGAAATCCGGCTTTAACCGCGCTTTTGCGGCAATCATCGACTCGAACGTAACGACCCTTATCGCGGCGATTGTTCTTTGGAAATTCGGCACGGGTGCTATCCAAGGCTTTGCGATCACGCTTCTTTTGGGCGTTATCATCTCGTTTGTTTCGACTTTGTTCATCACAAAAGTTTTGCTTAACGCGCTTGTGGGAATGGGCGTTACCAACATTAAACTGTTCGGCGCAAAGTATGCCGACCATAACTGAGAGGAGGTAGTGAAAAATGAAATTTAACATTCAATTCGTTAAGAACAAAAAGATCTTCTTCGCTATCGCCGCTTTGTTTATCGTAGTCGGCATCGTATCCATGTGCGTGCGCGGCTTCTATTGGGACGTTGATTTTGCGGGCGGTACCGAAATCACCTATCATGTAGACGGCATGGATGCCAAGACCGAAGCTTCGAATTTCGAAGCGATTGCTCGTGAAGTATTGGGCGATAAGATCAATGTGGCACAGCAAGCGGGTGACAGCGACGTTATCATCAAGTCGTTGGAACTTGACGAAACCGAACGTGCCGATCTGCTTGCCAAGATTTCCGAAACGTATGAAAACGTTACGGTTGTCGGCTTTGACAGCGTAAGCGGTTCGGTCAGCAAAGACCTTCGTCAATCGGCGATTATCTCGGCGGCTGTGGCAGTTGTTTTGATGCTTCTTTACATCACGATTCGCTTCCAGTTCAGCTCGGCGCTTGCAGCGGTACTTTGCCTCTGCCATGACCTTTTCATCATTTTGACTTTCTATTCGCTCTTCCAAATTCCCGTCAGCTCGAACGTGATTGCCGTATTGCTTACCATTCTCGGTTATTCGATCAATGCGACCATCATCGTATTCGACCGCGTACGTGAAAACGTGAAGAATGTGCGCAATGCCACGTTCGAAGAAAAGGTAAATCTCAGTATCAACCAGACGCTCATGCGTTCGGTCAATACGACGATCACCACGCTTCTTACCATCGGTATGATTTATATCCTCGGTGTGCAGTCGATTCGCGAATTTGCGTTCCCGCTCATCGTCGGTATCGTTGCCGGTCTTTACTCCTCGGTTTGCCTTTCGGGCTCGCTGTGGACCATCTTCAAAAAGAAGAATACCAAAGTAAAATGACATGTGCCCCTATGCACATCGGATTTGAACGTTCGGTTCGCACATGTCCGAGTTTTCTTCGTCCTCACGGACTTTGAAAACTCCCGACGTCGCATCGGAATCGAGTCACGTGCCGAGTCGTCGCATTGGTATCATATTATTGGGAATCTGTTTGCCGCCTCTTTCGGTTCGTTTTGAAAGAGGCGGATTTTTTTGCCGCAAAAAGCAAACCGAAATGTTATGCTGATATTAACAAACTGTTATATATATATATAT
>CAYNXA010000192.1:0-4323 GCA_964401015.1 uncultured Oscillospiraceae bacterium | reverse complement strand
GGTATATTTCATACTTTGCACCTACATCAATACCACGTGTCGGTTCATCCAATAATAACACTTCCGGTTCCGTAAGCAGCCAGCGTCCAATGATAACCTTCTGCTGATTTCCTCCGGATAAACTACGGATCTTAGTTTCCTGGGAAGGTGTCTTAGTTGACATGGCATCTATGTAATACTGCGTATCCTCTCTCTGTGATTTTTCACTTAAATAAATTCCAAAACGTTTATGACGATTCAAACTGGAAATAACCGTATTTTCCTTTACGCTCAATACACCAAAAATACCGGTTGCCCTTCGCTCCTCGGTCAACAATGCAAATCCGTTTTTAATGGATTCTCCCGCATTACGGTTTAAGCATTTCTTTCCGTTTAAAGTAATGCTGCCTTCCTTACGTGTCCGAATACCAAATATACTTTCCAGCGTTTCAGTACGACCGGAACTGTCAAGTCCGGCAATTCCTAAAATCTCACCTTTGTGTACTTCAAAACTGACATTCTTTAAATGATTATACTGTCCAGTAATATTTTCAACCTTTAATGAAACGTCACCAATTGTATTCGTTTTAGGTGGAAACTGGTTGGTCAGTTCACGTCCTACCATCAGACGGATGATATCTTTCATTTCCAACTCATTGGCAGGTCTGGTCTCAATCCACTGACCGTCTCGCATGATGGTAATTTCATCAGAAATACGTTTGATTTCTGCCATCTTATGTGAAATATAAATAATTCCCACACCCCTATTACGTAGCATGTCAATGATTTTAAATAAATGTTCTACCTCCTCTTCAGTCAAGGAGGAGGTCGGTTCATCAAATACAATCACTTTTGAATTGTAGGAAACAGCTTTTGCAATTTCCACCATCTGTCTCTGCGATACCGGCATCGTACCCATGATACGGTGTACATCCACATTAATACCAAGTTCTTCAAAGATTGCCATGGTATCTTTATACATTTTTCTTTCATTGACTGCAATTCCTGCTACCTTTGGATAACGTCCAAGCCACAGATTATCCATTACATTACGTTTTAATGCCTGATTTAATTCCTGATGAACCATTGCCACCCCGTTATCCAGAGCTTCTTTACTGCTTTTGAAGTTAATTTCCTTTCCTTCCAGATAAATATGTCCACTGTCCTTTACATACATACCAAAAAGACATTTCATCAGGGTAGATTTACCTGCACCGTTCTCTCCCATCAGAGCATGAACCGTGCCCCGTTTTACTTCCAAGGAGACATTATCCAGAGCCTTTACACCCGGGAACGTTTTTGTAATGCCTTCCATCTTAAGAAGAACATCATTTGCCATATCTTATCTCTCCTATCTCTCCTATCTTTTCTATCATTCCCTCTCCTCTATAAATCAAAGGAGAACTGCCGTTTTCATAGTAAAAGCAGCTGCCGCCTAAACGACAGCTGCACATCATTAGTTCAGCTTACAACTTATTCACCTGTGTAAGGCGCATAAGCAACGAAAAGTTTTGTATTGCAATCAGAAGCAATGCTGAAACGTTCATCTGTTAATGCAGCAAGCGCATCCACAGGTGTTTTTCCTTCTTTAATTCCGCTTACGGACTGTGCGATAGCAGCTGCCATACCTTCTGCATCCTGTTTTACAGTACCAGTCATTGCACCTTCTGCAATTAATGCTTTCGCATTATCAGTAGCGTCTACACCAAATACAGGAACTACATGAGCACCGTCTTTGTTATAACCTTTACCCTGAAGAGAAGCGATAACACCTTCTGCCATACCATCATTGTTACAGATTACAAGTTCGATCATGTTTCCACTTTCTTCATTGTATGTTACAAAGTTTGTATCCATATATTCTTTTGCTGCTGCAGCAGACCATGCGCCACCCTGGTCAACCTGATATTTATCAGCATTGCTTGCATCAAAATATTCAAGAGCTGGTTTGCCTGCTGCTGTAAGAATAGCATCTGCATCTTCTACACCATACTGTGTACGATAGATTGCTTCAATGTTGGCTTCATCACCTTTCATCATTGCATAAGAGATAACGCCGTCACCATTTAAATCGATTTCATCATAGTTTGCAAGAACATAATCACCAATCATCTTACCCTGCATATGACCTGCTTCCGGAGCATCTGTTCCAATGAAGCAAGCTGTTTTATGACTTTCAAGAACAGTCACATCAGCACCATCTGTACCGATTGCACGGTTGAAAAAGATTACCGGAATATCACCAGCTGCTGCAATAATATCTTCTGCAGTATCAGGTGCACCGGATGTAACTACGTTTACGATCAGGAGATTAGAACCGCCCGCAATCGCTGTTTTAATCTGGTCAATCTGTTTTGACTGATCGTTTGCTGCGTACTGGTTATCATATGTAATTCCCAAACTATCAAGTTCGCTATTTAATGCGGTACGAACAGAACTGAGGTATACATCACTTTCATCATACCAGAATACAGTTGCCTTTGTTTCTCCACTTCCTGCAGCACTTCCACCACATCCTGTTAAACATGTTACTGTCAATGCAAGACACAGAAGCAGACTAAATAATTTCTTTTTCATACTAAATTTCCTCCTTTATAGGGTTCCTCCCCCGTTGATGTATTCAGTTTATCAGAGGATTTAGTAAAAATACATACACTTTTCAACAAGAAATCTATAATTTTATGCACTTTGCATTATTTTCTAATTGTTTTTGTGGTGTATTACTAAAATTTATACTAAACAACCTGACAATCACGTGGTTCTCTTAACACTAAAAGACACCACATCAGTTATTTAAACTGATATGGTGTCTTCATTTTTACACTTCACACAATTCTTTGGGTATCTCCCAAGGAATTTTCCATATTACTTATCAGCTATAGCTGCCTGTGCTGAGTACATATTACATGGTGTTACCCTAACCCTTATCACTGCTGATAAGCTCCCAAGTTTTCACTTCTTTCTATTTCTTATATACAAACACATCTGATTCTGCGATTATGGCAATTCCATTCTCAATTGCATAATCATATGAAATATCCTCGTACAATAATTTCTGTGTTACATTTTTATAATCAGGCTCATAGAATCTGCTTCTGATTATCTCCTTCAGCATATCCGGAATAAAATATTCCAGCTGTGCCGATGGATTATTCTTAGATTGCATTCTATCATCTCTGACCATATCAATTAACTTATCCAGTTCTTCATTCAACTCAACCTCTCGTAAAAGCTTGCAGATATCATATAAGTGTCTTGAATCCCTGTCCTGCATATTCTGTATTTTATAATCGCATACGGCAAACACCTTATCCACGAAAGTTCTTTCTACGGATTGAACATTCATCATCACTTCTACAGCTTCAAAAGGAACTGGCAGGATGATATTTCTGTCTAAACAAAATCTTCCTACAAAGCTACCCACAACATGTTTGTCAACAGGATATACCGACTGATAATAACTTGTTTCTATAATAATCTCCAATGGAATTACCGAAAATAAAGAGTCATACTTAAATACATATTTATTATAATCATACCGTGACTTTATCTCTTCCGGATTTGACAACACCAATCCCAAATTCTCGGCAATTTCGCTAATCAATTCTTTTGATTTCACCCGTTCTGATTGTGTAGGTCTCCGATTCATTGACAAATCAATATCTTCCGAAAAACGATCTATCAGATTATATGCCTTAGAAAGTGAAGTTCCACCCTTAAACACAAATGGTAATTCCGACTTTGCCAGCTCAAACAAGAACATTGACTGAATGGTATCTTTCTCAACCATTTGCTCACTTTTGCCTAATTCTCTGGCTACCGTTTCAATAATCTCTTTCCACTCAGCTTGATATTCTCTATACCAATTCATTCATCAAACCTCCTTGATAAATATTTCGATATACTCTATCCGGAAATAGCGACAGATATTTTTTCACCTGAACAAAATCAACGCCTACTATTGTAATAAAATTTTTTATTTTCGTTGTAAATTCATCACCACTAACTTCGCTATATCTGTCAATCGTACTCATAAGGTCTAAAAATTGCAATGCCCCTTTATTTTCCTTTGATATTTCCACTACCGGCTTATAGACGATAATCTGTCTGCCATCTATATCTACTTTACGCTGTTTGGTAGATGCCTCATTAGTACATACCTCATAGCAGGATGGATTTTGCGTTGTAAAACCATACATATTCGCAAGTTGGATACCTGTAATATATCCCGACACCACTCCGTCTGCCTCTAAATACCTTTTTTGTATAAATTTTTCAACCGATACTTTTCCCTTAGTTCCTAAAATAGTTTTGTAAGAACGGTAATACACACCATTGTATAAC
>CAYNXA010000191.1:0-4333 GCA_964401015.1 uncultured Oscillospiraceae bacterium | reverse complement strand
TTTATAGTTAGTGAACGAAGAAGAACCCACGTAATGCCCGGAGCCAGATGCCGGGAAGAGATAGCCGGTCAAGATAAAATCCTCATAGCGGCGCTGCGGGCCACGCTTCTCGATGCGAGCATTCGCAGCATCAAAGAGGGACTGCGAGATGATGGCAGGAACCACACCGTCAACCACGATTGGCTCCTGCGCCGGTGTATTTTTGAACCACACATAGTGGCCGTAGTAAAGCGGATTGCTGATAATAAAACGCATTGACGTGCAGGTCAAGGGCGAGCCTTTGCGACCACGAATACCACGAGAGGTCAAATCACGAGCAATGCTCGCCGAACCTTCCCCAGAAGCGTAGCGTTTGAAAATTTCCTTCACGATTTCTGCTTCTTCAGGAATTATGAAAAAGCGGTGCTTATCGTCCACACCGTAACCGAGCGGAGGCTTGCCACCTACGAATTGAGCCTTCCCGGCGGCTTCCCTTTTGCCCTTGCGAGTTTCCCTCGCTAAATTTTTTGAGAAATACTCCGCCATACCTTCAAGGACGGACTCCATGATCACCGACTCCGGGGAATCGTCCAGCGGTTCCAGCATCGAGATAACACGAACACCGTTCTGCTTCAGTTTGTGCTTGTAGATAGCCGAGTCGTAGCGGTTACGTGCGAAACGATCCAGCTTGTGAACGATAACCGCCTCGAAAGAACCGGAAGCCGCATCCTTGACCATACGCTGGAACTCGGTACGGTCATCACTTGTGGCGCTTTCCGCTTCATCGATATAAAAGTGGAGAATGGTGTGTCCCTGCCTTTCGCACCACTCGGTTATAGCCTTAGTTTGAGCCTCGATAGAGTAGCCGTCCCTTTGAGCCTCGGAGGAATAACGACAGTAAGCCACGACTCTCATTCTTCGTCCTCCGTTTCGTCCGGTTCTTCCACGTCATCATTCAGGATGCGGTCGTTCCGGATTTGCTTTTCAATTTCATACTGCCGAGCCTTCGCCTTTGCAGGAAGATAGCAGCAGAAGTAGACCACCGCCCACTCAGACGTAGAGACGAGAAGACCGGCAAGGAAGATAGACATGTCAATGAACAGGAAAATGACGGTAATCACCGAACAGCCGACCGCCAGCCAGAACAGAAACTTCGAGCCTTTCATTATTCCGCACCTCCGAAATCGTCATGAGCCGAGCGCAGGCGAGCCAGATCCAGCAGGAGACGGAGAGACTCCGGCGAAGAGATAGAGTCGATAAGGAAGAGCAACTCCAGCTTCGAGCGCAACGGTTCCTTAACTTCTGCGGATAAGGAACGAACCACGCTGCCATCCGCAGATACGGTGTCGTTATAAAAATCCTTTAAGGACTTGACGAGCTTCTCATACATTTCCGCTGGCGAAGCGCCAAGAAGATAATCAACAGAGACTCCGAAATAGTCGGCAATAGCCTGCGAGGTTTCAACGGAAAAATTTCGTCTGCCTTGCTCCTGATGGGCGAGCGTGGAGTGGTCGAGTCCTATTTTTTCAGCTAATAGGCGCAAAGTAACACCCCGAGATTTGCGTAATTCCTTTAATCTGTTCATAAAAAGAACCTCCTAATTAAGATTAGACACCCTAATTATAACGAAAATTTGTCTAAAAGTAAACAGCAAAAAGGCGAAATGCAAAAAATTTTTAACTTTTTGCAAAAATCTTTTAACTTCTTGTTGACTTTAAGACCACAAAGGGCTATAATAGAGAAAAATGTTGACTGAAAGCCAACTAACAAAGGAGCGAATCAAAATGAAAACAAACAACCTTCACGAAAAAGACGGATACTGCTGTCTGCTTATAAGAGCCGAAGAAGAGGACGTAAGTCAAGAGGCCGTAAACACCCTTCTCCGTTACTACACAGATACACTCGGCTGGGGAATGAACGAAGCACTCAACTACACGATTGAACTTTTTGACAACGGTACAATCGCACAAATCAAAGCATTAAACAAGGAGGTAAAATAAAATGACTTGGACCTTTGACTACGAAACCTACGGACACGAATACAACACCAGCAGCGAGAAGATGCAGGCGGTAATGAAAAGAGCGCTTGATTACGCAAAGCAAAACTTGACCGATGGCTGGCAAAAGCAAGAAGAGGACTTTATCATCATTAGAGTAGAAGGCTACAACGCAATCGCACTCGTAACGGACGAATTCTTACCCATTGAAATATGCGCCCGCATATTTCCCTACGATGAAAACAAAATCTACCCCATGCAAGAGGTAGAAGCAGTCCCGCAATTCAAAAAATACTAAGGAGATCGATAATGAGAATCATATTCAAGCGCCCGGGGGAATTTCCGGAAGAGAAAACCATACGAGATGACGAAAATGAAGCCCTAAACGACTTGCAAGAGATAGTCGGCGGGTATGTTCAAATGGTGCATGCGTTTGGCCGCTTCGTTCCGCTCGTTTTAATAGTCGACGAGGACGGAAAACTCAAAGACGGCTACAAGCCTAACATAGCACTACCGAACGAAATCGGCAAAATCGTAGACTACTGCGTAGGAACAGTGGCGGTCGTAGGCCTTGTGAGAAACGAAGAAAAAGAGCTGGTGTTCGGTTCGGTTGACAAACGGCTTGTCGGATGGGTAAAAAACTGGTTAGACGTCAGACAAATAGAGGGCGAATCAAAATGAACACTGAACAGCTGAAGACACTATTCAATTATTGCGAGAGGCTCGGAATCAAGACAGTGGGCCAGCTCGCAGAGTTCAAGGCAAAGGCGGGATGCAGCACCAACGCAGAACTGCTCAAAGCCTTAAAGGAGGCAAGTGAATGATTTACATACTTAACATAGCGGGGGGCGTTTTAGCCATAGCAGCAATAACAACGTTGATGGTACTCCTAATCAAAGCCGAACGCAAGCTCGCAAAACACGGCGAATCGTGGATGTATAAGAACCCGAAAAACAGCCGGAAGTAGTAAGAGATAATACGGCATAGTAAACCATAAAAAGGAGAAGTCCGATGATTAAAGTCTACATTTGCTCGCCTTACAGAGCCGATACCCCGGAAGGTATACAGGCGAACGAGAGAAAGGCGAAACAATACTGCAAGATAGCCTGCAAGGCAGGATACATACCCATAGCACCCCACCTATACTTTACAAGATTTTTGAAAGACAGCCGCCCAGACGAAAGAGAGCTGGGAATGCAGATCGGCATAGAGCTGCTGAAGGAATGCAAGGAAGTATGGGCATGCGGAGGACACATCAGCGCCGGCATGAGAGCCGAGCTGACGGTAGCAAAGCAAAATAAAATACCGGTGCGGTTCTTCTTCGATGACACCGAACTGGAAGAATTTATAAAAGGAGGTAGCAAGGAATGAGCGGAGCGGAGAAAATCGCAAAGGCAACGGAAGCCATCCGAAATTTGAAGGACTACGTGGAACTCGAAAGAGTGATGCCGAAACTTCAAATCGTGGCAACCCAGAGCGCCGTCAATAAGACGAAGACCGAAAGCCTTACAATGGCGGAAGACCTTATCAAGCAAATAAAGAATTGAGGAGAAACAAGGATGAAATACCAAACAGCAGAATCGGTGACGTTAGGTCACCCGGACAAAGCGGCCGACTTCATAGCAGACTCGATACTCGATGCCTGCTTGAAGGAAGATCCCGAAAGCAGAGTAGCCTGCGAAGTAATGCTGAGCCACGAAGTGATGATGGTAGCCGGAGAGATAACCACCAAAGCTCAACTCAACTATCAGGCACTCGCCGAAGAAGCGGTAAAGACCGCCTGCGGAAGCGTTCCCGACAGTTTCGTGTCGGACATTGTGATGCAGTCCCCGGACATATCGCAGGCAGTAACCAAGACAGACAAGAAGAAGCAGGGAGCCGGTGATCAGGGCATCGTTTACGGCTACGCAACCACAGAAACGCAAGAGAAAATCCCTCTCGCCTGCGCAATCGCACACGGCATCACCAACGCACTGATAGAAGAAGGCCCGGAACTCGGACTCGGTCCAGACGGCAAGAGCCAAGTAACGGTAGCCTACAACGATGACGATACATACCACCACGTAGAGACTGTAGTCGTAAGCGTTCAGCATCAAAGCGGAATGACACAGAACGACATCACCAAAAAGGTCAAGAGCATAGTAGACCGCACCTTGATGAAGTACGACCCAAGCCACTGGTGGACAGCACAACTCATCATAAACCCCTCCGGAAGGTTCGTCATCGGCGGATATCAAGCCGACACAGGACTGACCGGGCGCAAGCTCATGGTCGACAGCTACGGCGGACTTGCGAGACACGGCGGCGGAGCCTTCTCAGGGAAAGACCCCTCGAAGACAGACCGCAGTGGAGCCTAC
>CAYNXA010000190.1:0-4334 GCA_964401015.1 uncultured Oscillospiraceae bacterium | reverse complement strand
GCATTTGCATATTTCTATGCGATTGTAAATGAAGAGCAGGAAATCAATACCGAACAGGATGAATTGTATAAAGGTATTGTTGAGAGTATGAATAACTTCCTTGCAGAATATTTCCCAGAACTGGATCTGAGCGAAAATGCAGCAGCGGAAATTACTGCAGAAGAAGTGACTGCACTGGTTGAAGCACTGGATGCAGAAAAACAGCAGGAAGTAAGAGATACGGTAGATGCGATAGATGCAGCAGTTGAACAGCTTGACGAAGAACATACAGCATTGTTTGCAGAAGAAGCGGTGGTTCTGGGATATGTAAAAGATGCGCTGGAAGTTCTTGATGAGGCAGTGCTGTTTGAAGAACTGAAGGAAGTTATGGAAGCAGTTCTTGTCAAATATCTGGGCGGTTATGAGTATACCGAAGCAGAAGTCAACGCATATACAACCGTTATGAGTGACATTACGCTGGTGGAAGTATGCGAAATCATAGAGGGCATCAATGAAGCGCGGGCGAAGTTAAGCGAAGAGAAGCAGGCGGAGCTGGCTGAGAGCGTAAAGGTGTTTGGGTATTTTGAGGCGGCGCTGGAAAATCGGAAAGAAGCACTAAATACAAAACGTGCAGAAGTACAGGAAAAAATAGATGCGTTTATCTTGAAATATCTGGAATCACTTGAACTGACAGAAGAAGAAATCTTTGAAGCAGTTGCTAAGATGGATTGGGAGACCGTTCAGGAAGCATATCAGGGAATCGGAGAGTTGGAAGAATCTCTGAAAAATGATTTTCTGCAAGACCGCGAGTACTGGACAGAACATGCAAGTGTTGTGACATTGGGATATCTGAGTACGGCATTGGAGTATACGGTGAACCCGATGGTGGCAGCGGCTAGTGGAGAATTTTATGTCACAGGAACCGATAATCAGGTTTATATTACTTGGTCTAGCGGAAACGGAACTTGTACAGAAAGTAACGGAAGCGTAACAGCGACAGCCAAAGGAAGTGCATTTTGGGGAACTGATACGACAACGATTATAGTGACAAATAAATCTGATACAAAAGCGACAATTACATTTGATTTTTCTGCTTCTAATTATGATGAATTTAATTTGAACTCGGAGTCAAGCCCATATACGACAGAAGAATTAGAAGTTGATGGTACAGCAACGATATCTATTACAGCTAAAGGAAGTTTATCGGCGAGCACATCTACTCTTAAATTGAGCAATTTTATTGTGACGCCAGTAATGGATAATCCGGAAGTTACGTTTACTTACGACAATACACTTGGAAGTATTACTGTTGAAGGAAATGCTTGTGAAAACAATCAGAAAGTAACGGTAACGGATAAAGAAAATGGTGTCTCTTTAGTGGCTGTTCCAAATAGTGGAACTACGTTTGTTGGTTGGGTTAATGCTGAAACACATGTAATTTTATCTGCGGAATCATCTTATATATTAAAACCAACATCTGATGTATCTGTTGAGGCAGCATTTGCAACCAACACATCTACTGCATATTTTAGAGTTGGTACCTATTTATTTGATGATTTAAATGCAGCTGTTACACAGGCTGAATCTGGTTTAGATAAAACGATTGTATTGGCAGCAGATGGTACTCTTAAAGCGAATGAATCCAGTTATAATATTCCAAGTGGAATAACGTTGCTGATTCCGTTTGATGCGGCAGATACTTGCTATACTACAAAACCAGAACTTGGTCATGATGGCGCATATGCAACACCGATGCCATATCGTACTTTGGTTATTGATGATGGAGTTGAATTAACCATTGATGGAACGATGAGCGTTTCTGCGAAACTATATGCAGCAAGTGGTGGTACTAGTGGAGGGGGAAAACCTTATCAGACATACGGATATGTCAAAATGAAAAAGAACAGTGCCATTACAGTTAATGGTAAGTTATGTGTGTATGGTTATATTAGTGGAACAGGTGAGATTTATGCTAATCCAACGGCTGAAATTTATGAAAGTTTTCAGCTGGAAGATTTCCGTGGAGGATCTCAGACCAGTGAGATGAAAAATGAAGTATTTCCGTTCAGTCAGTATTATGTTCAAAATATTGAAGTAAAGATGACATTGGAATCGGGAGCCACGGAATATAGCTATGCAGCGATTCATATTGATAAATTAAAATCTAGTCATGGAGAATCAGTTGCATTTATTGGTAAAGATAAAGGTATGTTTGATTTGCAGTCTGGTTCTGTAAGCAAGAAATATGAAAAAGGAACCGACCGTTTACGTATTGAAGCAGATGGCACGATGAAAATTACATCACTATCCGTGAAGATAGGACCATCAACCATTGTAGGTGGCATAAAAATTGATTCAAACGACTATGTTCTTCCTGTAAATGGTAACATGACGATTGCTGTTAACAGTGGTGATATCAGTATCGGCCAAAAAATGGCGTTGCTGCCAGGTGCTGAAATCATTATTGGAAAAGAAGCGACTTGTACATTAGAATCCGGATATTCTATCTATGTATATGATAGTGAAGAATGGGGCGGTTATGCAAGCTCTGGCGATAAAAAGATATTGCCGGCTACATATGTTCCTGAACGAGAATATACTCGTAAAGAGAGTGATTTGGTAGATGCAAGAATTGAAATTCAAGGCAGGGTGAATTCTTCAGCTGGTTGGGTATATACAACAGAGCATGGAGCAGAAGTTGTAGGTGCTGAGGGAGCAACAGCGCATCTTCAGGGTGGAACGGAAACAGTAACATATCAGCTGATATATAATAATAATAACAGCAGTTATGCAAATATTCCAATCACGCCTGCAAAGTTACAGAATGCAGATGGCAGCTATAGAGAAACGGCAGCAGGAACAACTGTAAAGTATGGCTATAAAAATGGTATTTGGTATCCGCAAGATTGTGTGCATTCTTTTGGTGAAAGCGAGATAATCACACCAGTAACCTGTTTGACAGATGGTGAAGAGAAAGTAACTTGTACCATATGCGGATATACAGAAAATCGTCCGATTAAAGCCGAGGGCAGACATACACCAGGTGATGAAGCGACCTGTACAACGGATCAGATTTGTACGGTATGTAAGGAAGTGATTGAAAAAGCAAAGGGTCATACACCGGGAACGGCTGCAAGCTGTACAACCAATCAGATTTGTACAGAATGTGAAGAAGTGCTTGAAGAAGCGAAAGGTCATACACCAGGAACGGCAGCAAACTGTGAAAACCCACAGATTTGTACGATATGTGAGGAAGTGCTTGAAAAAGCAAAGGGTCATACGCCGGGTGAGCCAGTATATGGTGAGCTGATTAAAAAAGTAACCTGTTTGGAAAATGGAAGTCACACAGAGACGACTTCTTGTACCGTTTGTAAGAAACTGTTAGAAACCAAAATGGTAACTGATATTGCAAAAGGTTCTCATACGGCACCGGAAAATCCAACGATAGAAAATCAAAAAGGTGCAACTTGTACATCAGCGGGATTGTATGATCAGGTATTTTATTGTACGGAGTGCAGTGCTGAAATAAGTCGTGAAACGATTACTGGTCAGTTTGCACCTCATACAGAAGGAACCGCGGTTGTAGAGAAAGTAAAGGAAACTGGAGAATTAAAAACTGCGACATGTACGACAGATGGTATTCATGATGAAGTTGTTTACTGTACCATTTGTAAACAGGAAATTTCAAGAAAAACGGTAACAGTTAAGGCATATGGTCATTTGTATGGCGATGCGCAGGTAACAACTACACCAGCAACATGTACAGAAAACGGTAAAAAAGTAACTGTAAAAACTTGTACAAGAATAGGATGCGGTGATGAAGATGTTGATACGGAAGTTATTGCAGCACTTGGTCACAAAGAAGTAACCGATGAAAGGGTAGCGCCAACTTGTACCACAGATGGTAAGACAGAAGGTCGTCATTGTGAACGATGCAATACCGTTACATTGGCACAGGAAACCATTAAGGCACTCGGTCATACCGAAGGCAAAATCGAAGATACCAATGTAATAAAGCCAACTTGTACCAATTCTGGAAGCAAGACGGTAGTAACATACTGCAGTGTTTGTAAGAATGAAATTTCCAGAAAAGGAAATGTGGAAATTCCGGCACTGGGTCATACTGAAAAAGATCCGGTACAGGAAAAAGTGGTAGAAGCAACTTGTGCAGCAGCAGGAAGTTATGACGAAGTGATTTACTGCAGCGTTTGCGGCAGCGAAGTATCTCGTGTGCCGAAGACGATTGAAAAACTGAATCATACTCCGGGTGAAGCGAAGGATGAAAATGTAACAGAAGCAACTTGTACGACAGACGGAAAACATGATCGTGTGATTCGCTGTACAGAGTGTAATGG
>CAYNXA010000189.1:0-4347 GCA_964401015.1 uncultured Oscillospiraceae bacterium | reverse complement strand
ATATCGGAAATCGTCACCGAAGCGGGATTGGACGAAAAGTATCTTGAGCACTACGGCAAATATAAAGCCAAAATCGATCTTTCGCTTTTACGCGATCGAAAAGACTCGCCCGACGGAAAGCTGATTCTCGTCACGGCAATCACGCCGACTCCCGCCGGAGAGGGCAAAACTACCACCACCATCGGACTTGCCGACGGTTTGCGCCGAATCGGAAAGTCTGCCGCCGTTGCCTTGCGTGAGCCGTCACTCGGACCGGTATTCGGTATCAAAGGCGGTGCCGCCGGCGGCGGATATGCCCAAGTTATCCCGATGGAAGATATCAATTTGCATTTTACAGGCGATTTTCATGCGATCGGTGCGGCAAACAATTTGCTTGCCGCCATGCTCGACAATCACATTCAGCAAGGCAATTTGCTCGGAATCGATCCGCGCAAGATCACTTGGAAGCGCTGCGTTGATATGAATGACCGTCAGTTGCGTAACGTCATCGACGGATTGGGCGGCAAGCCGAACGGCATGCCGCGTGAGGACGGATTTGATATCACCGTAGCGTCCGAAGTGATGGCGGTGCTTTGTCTTGCCGATTCGCTTATCGATTTGAAAGAACGGCTCTCACGCATGATCGTCGCATATACCTACGATGACAAACCCGTCACTTGCGGCGATTTGAAAGCGCAAGGCGCTATGGCGGCTCTTTTGAAAGATGCCGTCAAGCCGAATCTCGTCCAAACGCTGGAGGGTACGCCCGCCATCGTACATGGCGGACCGTTCGCCAACATTGCGCACGGTTGCAATTCGATTCTCGCCACGCGCACTGCACTCAAGATCGCCGATTATGCGATTACCGAAGCGGGATTCGGTGCCGATCTCGGCGCGGAAAAATTCTTGGATATCAAATGCCGTATGGCAGGGCTTGCACCGCGCTGTGCCGTTGTGGTAGCCACCATTCGCGCATTGAAGATGCACGGCGGACTTGCAAAAACCGAGCTTACCGCCGAAAATCTTGTCGCACTCGAAAAAGGAATCCCGAATTTGTTGCGCCACGTTAAGAACATGAAAGATGTTTTCGGTTTACCTTGCGTAGTTGCCATCAATCGTTTCCCGACAGATACCGACAAAGAAATTTCGTTCATCATCGATAAATGCCGCGAATTGGGTGTCAATGCGGTTTTATCCGACGTGTGGGCAAAAGGCGGCGAAGGAGGAATTGCCCTCTCCGAAGAGGTCGTTCGTCTGTGTGAACAGGAAAACACTTTCGATTATGCCTACGATTTGGACGGAACAATTTCCGAACGTATCGAAACGATCGTCAAAAAGATATACGGTGGAAACGGCATTTCGGTTCTTCCCGCGGCGGCAAAACAAATAGCTCGCTTCACCGAACTCGGATTGGATAAATTACCGATCTGCATAGCAAAAACACAGTATTCGTTTTCCGATGTTGCCACAAAAGTCGGCGCGCCCGACAATTTTGTCATTACAGTTAAAAATGTAAAAGTTTCTGCCGGAGCGGGATTTTTGGTTGTCATGACCGGTGACATCATGACCATGCCCGGACTTCCCAAAGTACCGGCGGCGGAAAAGATCGATGTGGACGAAAACGGAAAGATCACGGGACTTTTTTAATCGCAATACAGGAGGATGTTATTATGCTTCAAACAGCAGAACTTGAAAATCATTCGGAAGAAAAACTTACAATTGGTTATGCTCTCGAACAAATCGAAAAAATCACAAACGATACCGAGTATCTTCGCAATGCGCTGAATCAACTCGCTTTAATGCCGAAGTCCGACCCCGGTGATATCGCAGGTCAAGAAAAAGCAAAAGCAATCGGTGATATCGTCCGTTGCAGAGAAGCAACCAATCAGCAAACATTGTCTTTTTATGAGAAACTGTATGATGATTTGAAACCGCATACGGAAACCGCCAAAAGCAAAGCGTAGGAAATATTGGCGGGAATCGTCTGAGAGGTATCTTTTTTCGATACCGAACAAGGAGCGCAAATTCTATCCGATATTTTTGATACAATCCGACATATTGATTAAACACAAAAATCTGCCGATTTTTCGGCAGATTTTTTATTCACGAACGGTTCGGTAAATTTCCGTTTGGTTCAAAACCGATCCATATATTTCGTACGCGTGCGGTTGTTGCCTTTGCGTAACGTCGGTATTCGTTTTTTATGAAAAAACGCATTATCGATAGGTATCGCTCACGCGATAGACTTCCGTATACAGGGTCTTGCGAATCGATTCATAAGCCTCTTGCGAAATCGTCGCGCCGCTTGTCATAATGCGTAAAGGCACCGGCTTCTTTCCCGCCGATATGGGCGGTTGCGTATATTCATAGTCGTTAAAGCAGAACCCGTTGCGCTCGTAGAATTTGATACGGCGGCACGCCGTTTCATTTTCGGGAAGTTCCACTTCCAGACAAATCGGCAGTTTTTGCGATTCGCACGATTCAACCAATTCACGCAGCATACCGGCACCGACACCGCCGTTTCGAAAAGTGGGGTTCACGGCAAAATGCTCGATAAAAAGAACTCCCTTGAAGCGCCATACGGCGAGAAATCCGATCGTTTTTCCCTCTTTTTTGCGGGCATATACTTCGTATTTCGGGTTGTCGAACAACGCTTTTTGTTCCTCATACGGGCGTCGCTCGTCGGTTGGAAAGCTTGCTTCCATGATCGCGAAAAAATCGTCGAAATCCCGCGTTGTCAATCGTTCCATCGTCTTTTTTCCTCCGTTGTCAATTTTCGTTTTTGTCGTACATTTTTTCTTGCAAAAGGCGCATAGCTCCGTACGCGTACAATGCCGCGCCGTTCGGCAAAATTTCCTCGTTGAACACAACGCTTTCGTTATGCATGGGTTTTCCGTAAAGCGGGTTTTCGTCCGCACTTCCCGCGCCGAGCAAAAGATAGGCGCAAGGCAATTTTTCGGTATAGGCGGCAAAATCTTCCGAGCCCATACCGCCCTCGTGAACGTCGACTACCGCTTTTTCGGAAAAGAGTTCGACGGCACAGTGTTTCATTTGGGAAAGCACCGTCGGGTGGTTATATAAGGGCGGCGCCGCCGACACCGTTTCGCAAACGACCTCGGCACGAAAACCCGCGGCAATGCTCTCGGCAAGCGAAAACAGTCGATCTCGCGTCCGTTCGCTCAATGCTTTGTCGAAGCTTCGTATGGTTCCCTCGATACAGGCACTTTCGGGAATCACGTTGGGCGATGTGCCGCCTCCGAATTTTCCGACTGTCAAACACAGCGGCGTTTTGGGCGATACTTCCCGCGTGACAAGCGACTGCATGGCAAGATAGATCTGCGCGGCAACGTACAAAGGGTCGACCCCCGTTTCGGGCATGGCGCCGTGACAACCGCGCCCGTTCACGGTAATGCGAAAGACCGTACAGCCCGCCATAAAGAATTCGTGTCCGCAAAGAACTATGCCCGACGGCGTTCCCGCATGAACGTGCAATGCCAAAGCGGCTTGCGGCGTCTGGTCTTTCAGAACGCCCGCATCGATCATGGCTTTTGCGCCGCCGAAATTTTCTTCGTTCGGTTGGAATACCAATTTTACACAACCGCAAAGTTCTTGTTCGAAGCGTTTCAAAAGAGCCGACGCACCCAGCAACATGGCGGCATGCATATCGTGTCCGCATGCGTGCATACAGCCGTTTTTCGAAGCAAACGGCAAATCGGTCTTTTCGCACACGGCAAGTGCGTCCATATCGGCACGCAACAGCACACAACTGTCCGATGCCTTATCTTCGCCGACAAGAGCGACAATACCGCCCGCCGATTCTCTCGGCGTATACCCAAGCTCCTTTAGTCGCGCGGTGATATAGGCACAGGTTTGCGGTAAATCGGCGCCGACTTCGGGGTTTTGGTGTAAATTGCGGCGGTCACATAAAATCGATTCGCGCAAATCGTCGGCACATTCCAAAAGTGTTTGACTTACTGTCATGACGGATAATTTTCCTTTCGGTTCGATCGAGTTCAGCTCTTTACGCTTGCCGACAACGCAAGTGCTCGTGCATTTTCCCGCAACACCGACAAGGCTTCGGCGATAATTTCGGCATGGTCAAAGGCGAGATTTTCGCTTTCGATCGTTTCGTATCGATCGCGAAGGCAAGGACTTTTTGCTTTATGCAACCGCGCGGTGGCGGTTCTGTCCCCGTTTTGCAAGGAAAGCGCGATGTGTCCTTCGTCGGTCGACGCAAAGTCGATTTCAAACCAAGCCGCTTCCACCGCATCGTCCGCGCCGATCGGTTTTACCGTTCTGCCGTCAACTGCTGCCAAATACGCGCTTGAGATAACCCAGCCGCGCGGGTCGCGTCCCGGTTTGCTGAAT
>CAYNXA010000188.1:0-4389 GCA_964401015.1 uncultured Oscillospiraceae bacterium | reverse complement strand
GCAAAAAGCCGTCGCCGTGCAAGACGGCGACACTCCCGAAATATTGCAGCGGCGTGTCATGGAGCAAGCCGAATGGCTTTTGCTCCCGCAAGCGTGCGAGCAGGTATGCCGTCTGCTTTGCGGAAAGGACGAAACGATATGAATCCATATGAAACCAAAACCTTGCACGAACGTCTTTGCGGCAACGATTATGCGGGACGCGGTATCGTGCTCGGCAAAAGCGCAAACGGTGCGTACGCCGTCTCCGCCTATTTTATCATGGGGCGCAGTGAAAACAGTCGCAACCGCGTTTTCACGCAAAAAGACGGTTCGCTTTATACCGAGCCGTTTGACAGTTCCAAGGTAAGCGACCCGTCGCTTATTATTTATCGTGCGCTCTGCACCTACGAAAACAAATTGATCGTGACAAACGGCGATCAGACCGATACGATTTACGACGGTTTGAAAAGCGGGAAAAGCTTCGAAGAATCGTTGGAATCCCGCCGTTTCGAACCCGATGCTCCGAATCTTACGCCGCGTATAAGCGGTATGATCGACTTTTCCGATTCCGAAAACGGCTTTTCCTACAAGATGAGTATTTTGAAAAGCATCGACGAAGTCGGCAGCGATTGTGCGCGCTATACGTATTCTTACCCCGCCGTATGCGGACTCGGACATTTTATCCATACCTATCAGCACGGCGGCGACCCGCTTCCCACTTTCTGCGGCGAGCCCGAACGTGTCGTGATTCCCGACGATATCGACGCACTTGCCGACGAGATCTGGACATCCCTCGACGGTGAAAACAAAATTTCGCTGTATGTTCGCTATATCGAACTTTCGACGGGTGCCGTATCCGAAGTTCTTATCAACAAAAATCGATAAGGAGACAACGCATGAACGAATTTGAATTAAAATACGGCTGCAATCCCAATCAAAAACCCGCACGTCTTTATATGGAAAGCGGAAAAGAGCTGCCGTTTGAAGTATTAAACGGTCGCCCCGGCTACATCAATTTTCTCGACGCGCTCAACGGCTGGCAATTGGTTCGCGAATTAAAGCAAGCGACAGGGCTTCCCGCCGCCGCATCTTTTAAGCACGTAAGCCCGTCGGGCGCGGCAATCGGTAGAGCTCTTCCGAACGATTTGAAAAAATCTTGCTTCGTCGATGACGTGGAAGATTTGGATCGTTCGCCGATCGCCTGTGCGTATGCCCGCGCGCGCGGCACCGACCGTATGAGCTCATTCGGCGACTGGATCGCCCTTTCCGACGAATGTGACGCCATTTGTGCTTCTCTCATCAAGCGGGAGGTCTCCGACGGAATCATTGCCCCCTCTTACACACCCGAAGCGCTTGAAATTTTGAAAAGCAAGAAAAAAGGCGCGTACAACATTGTAAAAATCGACCCAAATTACGCCCCCGCACATTTGGAGCGCAAGCAAGTATTCGGCATTACGTTCGAACAAGGTCACAACGATTTCCGCATCGATCGCTCGCTTCTCGAAAACATCGTCACCGAAAACAAGACCCTTTCGGAAAACGCCGTCATTGATCTTCTTTTGTCGCTCATCACTCTGAAATACACCCAGTCCAACTCGGTTTGTTATGCGTACGACGGTCAAACCGTAGGTGTCGGTGCCGGACAGCAATCGCGTATTCATTGCACGCGCCTTGCCGGTACAAAAGCCGACACATGGTTTTTGCGCCGTCATGCCAAGGTATTGGCTCTGCCTTTTCTTCCGACGCTCGGACGTGCCGACCGTGACAACGTTATCGACGGCTATATCAACAAAAACGAAGAAGATGTATGTGCCGACGGTGTATGGCAACGCTATTTTTCCGAAAAACCCGAAGCACTTACCGAAGCCGAGATTCACGAATTTCTTTCTTCCCTTTCGGGTGTTTCGCTCGGTTCGGACGCTTTCTTCCCGTTCGGCGACAATATCGAACGCGCACACCGTTCGGGCGTAAGCTTTATCGCGCAACCCGGCGGTTCAATTCGCGATGACCTTGTCATCGACGTTTGCAACAAATACGGCATCGTCATGGCTTGCACCGGCATGCGTCTGTTCCATCACTGATACGGCAAATAAACCGACGAAAACGAAAGGATAAAAGGATATAGTATGAAATTATTGGTAATCGGAAGCGGCGGACGTGAACACGCGATTATAAAAGCGCTCAAAAAGAATCCCGACGTTTCCGAACTGTATGCTTTACCGGGAAACGGCGGTATCGCGTCCGACGCGATCTGCGTCGATATTTCCGCGACCGATATCGACGGTATGTGTCGATTTGCAAAAGAAAACGCTATCGATTTTGCCGTCGTTGCCCCCGACGATCCGCTTGCCGCAGGGGCGGTAGACGCCTTGAGCGCACTCGGAATTTCCTGTTTCGGTCCCGACAAAAAAGCGGCAATGATCGAAAGCAGCAAGGTTTTTTCCAAAAACCTGATGAAAAAATACAACATTCCCACCGCCGCTTACGAAGTGTTCGACACACCCGAAGAAGCGCTTCGCTCTCTTGACGATTGTTCCTATCCGACGGTTATCAAAGCGGACGGCTTGGCACTCGGAAAAGGCGTCGTCATCGCGCAAAGCAAAGAAGAAGCGCAAAACGCCGTTGCCTCGATCATGCAAGACAAAATCTTCGGTCAAAGCGGCAATCGCATTGTCATCGAAGAATTTTTAACTGGTCCCGAAGTATCGGTTCTTTCGTTCACCGACGGCAAAACACTCGTCCCCATGATCTCTTCCATGGACCATAAACGGGTCGGAAACGGCGACACGGGACCGAACACGGGCGGTATGGGAACGATCGCTCCCAATCCGTACTATACCGAAAAAATCGCAGAAGAATGTATGCAAACCATTTTTCTGCCAACTGTTCGCGCTATGCAAAGTGAGGGGCGTCCGTTTAAGGGTTGCCTTTATTTCGGCTTGATGCTCACACCGAACGGTCCGAAAGTGATCGAATACAATTGTCGTTTCGGTGACCCCGAAACACAAGTGGTTTTGCCGCTTTTGAAAACCGATCTTTTGACGATTTTCCGTGCGGTTGCCGAAGAACGCCTTTCCGAAATTTCGATCGAATTTGAAAAGGGCGCTTGCTGTTGCGTCGTATTGGCGTCCGACGGTTATCCCCAAAAATACAAGACCGGCTGTCCCATTCGTTTGCCCGAAACACTCTCGGAAAACGAAAATATTTACGTTGCGGGAGCAAAATCAAACGACGGCGTTCTCGTAACATCCGGCGGACGTGTGCTCGGTGCTTCGGCAAAAGCGGCTACGCTTCGCGAGGCAATCGACGGCGCGTATCTGCTCGCCGACCGCATTTCGTTCGAAAACGCTTACAAACGCGACGATATCGGGCAAAAAGCGCTCGCCGCATTATAAGCTCAACAAGGAGAAAATAACCATGGTATACAGAATTTACGTGGAAAAACGACCCGAACATGCCGGCGAAGCCGCCGCATTGCTTTCGGATCTGCGTTTGCTTTTGAATATTCCCGCACTGGAGGGCTTGCGTATTCTCAACCGTTACGACGCGGAGGGAATCGAAAAAGAGCTGTTCGATTATGCGATCGGAACGGTATTTTCCGAGCCGCAAGTGGACAAGGTCTACACCGAATTGCCGCAAGTCGACAATACGTCGGTTTTCGCCGTCGAATATTTACCCGGTCAGTTCGATCAGCGCGCCGATTCGGCGGCACAATGTATCCAACTGATTTCGCAAAAAGAACGTCCGAACATTCGCAGTGCCAAGGTTTACCTGTTACAGGGCGCTCTTTCTGAGCAGGATATCGACCGCATCAAAAAATATGTCATCAACCCCGTGGAAAGCCGCGAGGCGTCTCTCGGCACCTACGAAACCTTACGTGCCGATTACGCGATTCCCGAATCGGTCGAAACTCTTCATGGCTTTTGTTCGTTTGACGAAAGCACGCTTGCCGATTTTTTGAAGGATCGCGGACTTGCGATGGACCTTGATGATTTGAAATTCTGTCAAAGCTATTTCCTCGGTGAAAAGCGCGACCCGACCGTCACCGAAATCAAAATGATCGATACCTATTGGTCGGATCACTGCCGTCACACCACCTTTTTGACGACCATCGACAAAGCCGATTTTTCCGATGAGCTTCATAAAAAAGCGTTCGCGCGCTACGAAGCGGTTCGTAACGAGCTGAATCGCACAAAGCCCGAAAATTTGATGGATATCGCGACGATTGCCGCCAAAAAGCTGAAAAAAGACGGACTTTTGTCCAAACTTGACGAATCCGAAGAAATCAACGCCTGCACGGTGAAAATGACGATCGACGTTGACGGAGAAGAACAGGATTGGTTGCTTTTGTTCAAAAACGAAACGCACAACCATCCCACCGAAATCGAACCGTTCGGCGGTGCCGCCACC
>CAYNXA010000187.1:0-4415 GCA_964401015.1 uncultured Oscillospiraceae bacterium | reverse complement strand
ATACGGCATGTGTATCATACATGCCGTATCGGTTTCGAGCACAATCGGCGGTACGGTAAGCGGCGGCGGACGCTATAATGCGGGCGAAACGGTCACGTTGACCGCCACCCCGAACAGCGGCTACCGTTTTGGCGGTTGGACATTGCTGGGCGTAACCGTTTCCGACCTTTCCGCAACAACGATTACCTTCACCATGCCGAGCAGCGGCAACGTAACCGCCAAAGCACAATTCTCGGCAGCGCCCGTATCGGTCGGCGGTTCGGCTTGGTACTTCGATTCGGACGATGAAAAAGACACGGATGCTGACGGAGTAAGCGCGAAAGCGGGTGAAACGGTTCGCGTTGCGATTCCGAACGGCTTGAACGAAAACGAATATTTGCCGTATTATATCGACGAAAACGGCGAGAAAGTCTTTGTCACCGTATCGGCGGCAATCGACGGATACATGACCTTTATCGCCCCTCACGACGCAACCTACCGTTTCGCTTCAAATTCGGTGACCTTTGCCGATATCGCGGAACGCTGGTCGAAAGACAATATCGAATTTTGTACCGCACGCGGAATTTTCTACGGCGTCGGGGACGATCTGTTTGCGCCGACTTCGGTATTGAACCGTACCATGGTCATTACCGTACTCTATCGTTTGGCATCCTCGCCGACGGTAAGCGGCACGATCGATTATGCCGATATTGAGGACGGATATTGGTACAGCGACGCCGTCCTGTGGGGCAAAAATACGGGAATAGCGCTGGGGTATGATGACGGCAATTTCGGCGTCGACAAACCCATCACGAGAGAGCAACTGTGTACGATGTTGAAACGGTTTGCGGAATATATGGGATTTGCCGTGACCGAAACGAACGAGAAAACCGCATTTGCCGATGAAGAAGAAATTTCCGATTGGGCGAAAGAAGCAGTCGCGTTCTGTCAAAGCGCAGGCTTGGTATACGGGTTCCCGAACGGAACGTTCTGCCCGCAATCCGAAACGACGCGCGAGCAATTCTGCGCGGTGATCGAACGCTTGATTCGAAACGTACTCACCGCAAAGTAAAAAGCAGGGCAGGGGTGCAAAAGCACCCCTGTCGTTCAAAATCCGAGGAGGTGCCATGAAACGAAACCGTTTGCCGTGTGCGATCGTAAGCCTTTTGTTGCTTTTGCCGATAGGCCGGATACGTGCCGAAGAAGTCGATACGATCCGTATCGCGTTTATTGACAGCGGCATTTCGGTAAAACACTTGGACGGCGATCGCGTCGAAAATGGGCACAACTTTGTGTTTCCCGAAAGAGATACTTCCGACCGTATCGGTCACGGTACGGCAACGGCGGGCATGGTCTTGGGGTCAAACGAATTGGGCTTGCACGGCAGTTGCTCCGCGGCGACACTTGTTCCGCTTGTCTGTTATGATGCGTATCCCATGGGAGTGGTCGTGCGCGGCAACGCCGAAAGCATGGCAACGGCGATACGCGCGGCGGTCGATGAATACGATTGCACGATCCTCAATATCAGCATGGGCATTTCGTACGACGACCCGACTTTGCGCGAAGCGGTGGAATATGCCCAAAGCAAAGGAGCATTGCTGGTGTCGGCGGTCGGAAACGATAATTTGACGGCGGCGGAAAAAGTGTATTATCCCGCCGCATACGAAAAGGTTATCGGCGTGGGAGCGTCGGACTGCAATCGCGCGGCGAACTTTTCCCAACGAAACGCCGTGGACGTTTTGGCGCAAGGAACCGACCTTGCAACGGTCACCAACCGCAACGCGGCAAAAAGCGAAACGCGAAGCGGCACGTCCTACGCTTGTGCTTACGTCAGCGGTTTGTGCGCGACGATTTGGCAAACATTGCCGAACTTGACCGCCGAAGAAGTATGTGATATCCTTTTTTCGTCGGCAATCGACGTAGAAGAAAGCGGATTTGACGCAAACAGCGGTTGGGGACTTGTTTCCGAAGAAAGCGTGACGGAAATTTTGGCGAAATACCAAAGCCCGCCGCCGCATTGGGCGACCGAAAGTATACGGTATTGCGTGGATAACGGATGGTTAAGACTCGATGACGGTGAAGTTTTCGACCCCGACGAGCCGCTGACCGAAGCGGATCTGATCGAAGTATTCCGACGCCTGTCGGACAGCACGGAAAGCGATCTGCGTGACGCTTTTTCCGACCTTGCGCCGCACACGGAGGAAACGTTCGAAAACGACCGAATCGTTACGCGCGAAGAAGTTGTTACGGTTCTGTATCGTTTTACCGAAACTGCCGTTGCCGATAGAGCATACGACGACAAAGAACATTTGGATTTTTCGTGCTTTTCGTATTTTTCGGATGGCGAAAGCGTTTCGCCCTATGCGAAAGAAGCGGTGCGGTGGGCGCTGAGTCGGAAAATCCTATTGGGATCCGATAACAAGATCTTGCCGAAAAACGCTTGCACAACGGCACACCTTGCGGCATTTTTGCATCGTTGGGCGACAGAAGGGGTTCTTGCGGAGCTTAAAATCGGCTGAATTGCCTTGCTCGCTTAAATGCGCTTTTCGCGCTTGACCGATGAAGTCGCAGCGTTAATGGGAATATTGAATAATGAAAAATCAAAGAGGAAAACTACTGTCGGCGATTTTCAGCCCTCGATTGGTCATTATCCGAAATAAAAATGAGCAAGGCGCAAGCCTTGCTCGAACTTTATGATTTGAAAACAGATAAAAAGAAAATCGAGTATTCACAGAGTCAAACTCTCGTGAATACTCGAGCCGGTTATGTAGTTTAACAATGCGTGCTGCAACTTTTAATGATTTATCAAGCAAAACGCTGTTTTGAGCTATACGGAAAAATTTCCTTTTAGATAATAGATAATAAATAAGAGATAACAAATAACAGTACGAAAGCCGCGTAAAGACGCAACAACTATTATCGATTCACTGTTATCTGTTATCTCTTATCTTAGGCAAGTCTACTTGCCGCTTTTGAAAATAATGACCTGTTTTGATACGAAATGCACACCCTACTGACCTTTCGTTAAAAGGTGTAGAAATAATTAAAAAGTGTACTATTGACAGTAGAGAATCCCCATTTTGAACCAAGGGATATCAGGCTCAAAATGGGGATGTGCTCATGTATTAGTAATATCTGGTTCCTTCAAACCCTGCATTGCCTGGGTGACCATACACCTTCGTGAGCCTACCGTTTGCATCATGGTAGAGATCATAAGTATCGTGACCCTTGGCTGCAGACGACGGAAACATCAGCTGAACATAATCACCATGATTCTTCATGATGCTGTAGTCGTCCCAAGTGATATCGCATCCGTAACGAATCCACTCCTGCAGAGTCGGGAAATAATCCCTGGGGTTAAAATAGGCCATAGTTTGAACTCCTTTCGGTTTTGCTTTATTTGTGTCGTTTAATCTGACATTACTTATATACGGAAGAGGAAGCTCTTTCTCCAAATCCGGTACTTTATGCTGCCACCTTCAGTTCAAACTCGCACTGGGTCAGTACCTCAAGCTTAGCTTGAAGGACATCCCAAATAGTAAGCTGTCCCGGAAGTTCTTCTGTTTTGGTTTTATTCTTCCCAATTTCTCTCTGTTCAGTTTCTTCAGCCTCTAACAAAGCCAGCTTCTCTTCAGCAATAGCAATAGCATCCATTATGTCGGTTTCCCTACAGAAGTATTCCGGTGGAGTGTATGATAAATCATCTTTAGAACATCGACACCCCGTGTAGCAGTGTGCTCTGATGCCATGTTTTCCATTAGAAATATCCTCCAACCTGCTCCGCAGATCCTCAATTCTCCATTTCAATTGCAATTCAGGTGATGGATAGCTATGGTCTTCACGATAGGTGTCGTCTATCGCCAGTTCGGAATAATATCCCATATTGTAAGCCTCCACTTAATTAGCAGTTCTTATTCTAATTCGAACCTAGATACGAGCAAATCTGCTCATAGTAATCGAAGACGGATGCGTTCCCATATTTCTCAGCATCGCGTTCAAGTCTCTGTGAACTGTACATATAGTACGAAATAACGGAATCATCGTCAGGAGAATAATAATCGCTGAATTCATCCTCATATATTCCTGCAGTATCAAGAACCAGGAGATTAGCATACTTTGCAGTATCGTCATTGTCTCTGATGGCTTGAAGGAGTCTCACTTGATAGTGCTGATATCTGTGATAAAGTTCATGACAGAGAACCTGAACAACTGAGTACCCACCTGCCTCAGAATCAACAACATAATTATACGAAAGCGTAACTACATCTCTTTCGCTATCGTACTGTCCGAGTAGACCCTCCTCCAAGTAAGATAACTCTAATGATGGTGCGGAATCGCGCATGGCAGCAAAAATCGACACCGACAAGATGAACCCACCGTCGTTCCTCATGGTGCTCACCGGAACAGGCGATTACGCATACCGCCGTCACGATGGC
>CAYNXA010000186.1:0-4416 GCA_964401015.1 uncultured Oscillospiraceae bacterium | reverse complement strand
GTCCTGCCGTCCACGATCCCCGTGATCTTGCCCGATCCGATCACCATGATCCGATCGCAAAGTTCGATCAAAACATCGAGATCTTCGCCCACGAAAATAACCGCCGTTCCGCTCTCCTTTTGCTTGTTCAATAGGTTATAGATCGTGTAAGACGAATTGATGTCGAGCCCGCGCACGGGATACGCCGCCATCAGCACCTTGGGCGCCGAGGAAATCTCTCGCCCGACGAGCACCTTTTGCACGTTCCCGCCCGAAAGACGGCGAACGGGCGTGTGCGTGTTCGGCGTAACCACTTCAAGCTCGGAAATAATCGTTTCCGCAAGCTTTTCGGGCTGTTTCCGATCGACGAACGCGGATTTGCCTTTTTGATAGCTTCGAAGCATCATATTATCCACAATATCCATATTGCCGACCAAACCCATGCCCAAACGGTCTTCGGGCACAAACGAAAGGCGAACGCCCATTTCGCGAATCTGCAACGGGGTCTTGTCGCGCAAATTTTCAATTTCGTCGTTTTTGGGATTGCGATACAAAATCGAACCCTCGTTCAGTTTTTGCAAACCGGCAATTGCTTCGAGCAATTCGCGCTGACCGCTTCCCGCGATACCGGCAATGCCGAGAATTTCGCCCGAACGCGCGGTAAACGAAACGTTCGACAAAAGCGGCACACCTTCGCGGCTGACGCAATTGACGTTTTCCACCATCAAACGATCGACAACGTTTTTCGGCTCGCTTCGTTCGATATTCAACGAAACTTTTTTGCCGACCATCATTTCGGTCAATTGGTTTTCGTTTGTTTCGGCAGTTTGTACCGTGCCGACGTATTCACCGCGACGCAAAACCGATACACGGTCGGACAACGACAGCACTTCATGCAATTTATGCGTAATAATTACGATCGCCTTGCCGTCGTCGCGCATACGACGCAAAACGGCAAACAGCTTTTTCGCCTCTTGAGGGGTCAAAACAGCCGTCGGCTCATCGAGAATAAGAATATCTGCCTTGCGGTAAAGAACACGAATGATTTCCACCGTTTGCTTTTCGGAAACCGACATTTCGTAGATCTTCTTGGTAGGGTCGATGACAAATCCGTAGCGTTCGCTGATCTCGCGCACGCGCGCTTCGGCCTGTTTGAGATCGTATTTTTCGCCGTCATCCAATCCGAGAATGATGTTTTCGGTTGCCGAAAAAACATCGACCAGCTTAAAATGCTGATGGATCATACCGATTTTGTGACGGAACGCATCTTTCGGCGAACGTATGACCACTTCCTCACCGTCTACGAAAATCTGACCTTCGTCCGGAAAATAAATGCCGGAGATCATATTCATGAGAGTGGTTTTTCCGCTGCCGTTTTCCCCCAATACCGAGAGGATCTCGCCTTTATTTACCGTAAGGCACACATTCTTATTTGCCACAACGCTTCCAAAGCGTTTGGTAATATTTTTCAATTCAATTGCTGCCGCAGAGCTCATACAAAACTCCTTTACTGTGAAAGCACTTCTTCAATAAAGCAAAAAACGCGTTCCACCGACAAACGAACCGTTTCGGTGGATAACGCAGAAAAAGAGTGACGGCGGGACAGTCTGTAACTGCCCCGCCGAAAACCTTAAAGTGAATTACTTGATGGTGATACCGTCGATATCAACGTCAAAGTAAGGAGCGGAACGCATTTCGGACTCGTGGAAGTAACCATCGGAAACAACCTCGGTGTCGGGAGTGAACGCTTCGTCGGAATCAACGTCTGCCAAGTAGCTTTCGAGCTTTTCGCCGTTAACGGTGAAAGTATCGGTATCGAATACCTTGGTTTCGCCCGAGATGAGCTTAGCCTTAACTTCTTCGAGCTTATCAGCCGTGCCTTCAGCTGCAACCGTTTCGTTCAAACCGATGAGTTGAACAACGTCGTCACCGAGACCCTTGCAGAAGTCTTGTTCGATTTCGGTGCCGTTCTGTACGGCAGTGATGATGTGAGTAAAGTAAGGAGCCCAGTTGATCTTCGAAGAAACGAGAGCCGTGTTGGGACCCCATTCGCGGGTGTCGAGGTTGTATGCAACGTTCGGAACGCCTGATTCTTCACAAGCCTTAGGAGCGCCTTCGGAATCGGCATGCTGGCTAAGGAGGACACAACCGTCAGCGATAAGAGCATTGGCGGTTTCCTTTTCGGCAGCGATGTCAAACCAAGAGTTGGTGAACTTTACTTCCATGGTAGCGCTTTCGCAAATCGAACGAGCGCCGAGGAAGAACGAGGTATAACCCGACTTAACTTCGGCATAGGGGAATGCACCTACGTAACCGATCTTTGCCTGGTCGGCGGTGATCTTGCCGTCATCAATCATTTCGTTGAGCTTAAGACCTGCGGCAACGCCGGCGAGGTATCTGCCTTCGTAGATCGAAGCGAATGCGTTGTAGAAGTTGTCAAGTTCTTCGGTGTGTGCCTTGGTACCGGTAGCGTGGCAGAATACTACGTCCGGGAATTCTTCGGCGGCTTGGATGATGAAGTCTTCGTGACCGAAGCTGTCGGCGAAGATGAGGTCGCAGCCTGCGTCAACAAGCTCGGCAGCGGCTTCGTAACATTCGCTGGATTCGGGAATGTTGGTCTTGAAAAGTACGTTTTCGGAAGCGAGACCGAGAGCTTCGGTAGCTGCGGTAGCTGCATCCATGAAGTTTTTGTCGTAAGTCGAGTTTTCGTCGTGCAAGAAGATAAAGCCAACCTTTACGTCGTCTTTTTCTTCGCCGTTCTCTTTGTCCTCTTGTTCGTTTTCGTCGCCCTGATTTTCAACAAGGTCGCCGTCATTTTGATCGTCGGTCTGATTGTTGCAGCCGGTGAAGATTGCCGTGCCCGAAACAACCGTTGCAAGCACAAGTGCAAGTGTCAAAAGCTTTTTCATTTTTTTCCTCCCGCCTTTTCGGCATAAAGTAAAATGTGTTTTATGTAAATAAATTTACACCGTGAGTAGAGCGCCTCAATCTTGCGAACGGAATCGAATTTCCGAATCACTCATTTCTTCGACGATCGCAAGCGAATGAACTTTGATTCCCGCCGCACGAAGCTCGTCGCCGCCGCCTTGGAATCCCTTTTCGATCGCCGCCGAAGCACCGACCGCAACCGCACCTGCCTGTTTAACGATGGTGAGCAAGCCTTTAACAGCATTGCCGCAGGCAAGAAAATCGTCCACGATCAAAACGCGATCGTTCGGCTGAATGTATTCTTTCGGAACGCGGATATCGTAAGTCGTTTTATGCGTAAACGAAGCGACCGACGCGGAATAGGTTTCGGAATCGACGTTGAGGGTCTTGTGCTTTTTGGCAAAAACCATCGGTACACCGAGATGTACCGACGCCGCAACGGCAAAAGCGATACCCGACGCTTCGACGGTCAACACCTTGGTCACGCCGTCCTTTCGGAACGCTTCGGCAATATCCTTTCCCATTTCCATAAGGAACACGGAATCGATCTGCTGATTCAAAAAGGCACCGACTTTCAGCACGCCGCCGGGAAGCACCGTTCCTTCGCGCAAAATTTTTTCTTCGAGAGCTTTCATGACGACCACCTTTCACACAACCGATCTGCCTATTTCGCGGCAACAAAAAAGCGGCAGGAAAACCGCTCCTGCCACCAACAGTGCCGACAAGAAATCCCTGTCGCTGTGTTCCAATAGTCGCTCTTTGGCTTTGCGGTAGAAACATCCGGGCCTTTGAAAATATCCGGAAATATATCGGTAACATACAAACATATCCACGATTCGAATAGGACGAATCGAATCGAATATTGACTTCGATCGTCCTTATCATAGCACATATACGCCGATTTGTCAACAGTTTTCGGAATTATTTTACATTTGCGACAAATTTCGACTTTCGAAACCTTCTCGATTCATGTTTTTTCACACACATATGCCGTGTGCTTTGTACTTTCGTCGATCTTTTTTGAAATGCGTCGAATCGAAGTCGAAAAGCCGAAACGCAAAAAGTCATCGTCCTATACACGCCGCAAGTTTTCTTCCCAAACGGCACACGAGGAAATACTTTGTCCTTATGCTTATATCTCCGACGACACAGCCGTCGTTTTTTATAAAAAGCAGCGGCATACAAAATCCCGCCCTCGAAAACGAAAGGCGGGATTTTTTGCTTATAAATCGATCGAAGTGAAGCTTAGCCGACGATACCCGAACGTTCGATACCTTCAACCAACGCATTTTGTGCGAAGAGGAAGATAATAAACAACGGCAGAATAACAAGCAAGCCCGCGGTATTGAGGATCGCCGATTTGTACAATTCTTCGGCGGCAAACGCCGTATTGATCGTTTTCGGCACCTCGATAAGACCGTTTAGGAGTTTCGGGCCGGTAGAGGTAAAGAAGAGGGACGAATAATAGGTATCGGTCCACTGCCACGAGAACGAGAACATGAAAATGGT
>CAYNXA010000185.1:0-4417 GCA_964401015.1 uncultured Oscillospiraceae bacterium | reverse complement strand
CTCTTTCGGTCGACGGAAAAAGCAATGTTACGGTAAACGGAAAACGCATTCCTCTGTCGCTTTTGCGTAGCATTTCACCGTATCTTTTGAATCTGCACGGACAGCATGACAACGCTGTCTTGTTGGATGCGGAAAAGCATTTGGACATCTTGGATTCTTTTGCCGAAAATGACGACGCGCGAGCTGCGTACGCCGCGGAATATACCGAATGGTGCGATATTTGTAAACAGATCGAAGCGCTTTCCACCGACGAAAAAGAGAAAAAGCGAAAAATCGATATATTGAAATTTCAAATCGCCGAAATTCGCGATGCGAAACTTTCCGACGGCGAAGAAGAAAAACTGCGCGCCGAAAAGAATCGCTTGCGTCACAGCGAGAAGATCAACAAGAACGCTTCCCTCTGCTACTCGCATTTATATGAGAGCGCAAGCGGCTTGTCGGCTGTCGACAGCGTGGAGCGGGCACGAGCCGCCATGCTTGCTCTGTCGGGCATTATTCCTGAATCCGACGATCTTGCGTCGCGCTTGGAAACCGTAAAATACGAATTGGTCGATATCGCCGAAACGGCGGCGGATTTTGCCGACGAGGGCGAAACCGACCCAACTGCGGCACTTGATAAGATCGAAGCGCGATTGGATAAGATCGCAAAGCTTTGCTCACGCTACGGTGCCGATATCGCCGAAGTGCGCCGCTTTTGCGAAGAATGTGAAAAACAGTTGCAAGACACCGAACTTTCGGAAGAACGCCTTGCCGAGCTGAACAAAGCGAAAGAACGTACATACGACCGTCTGCTTTCCGCCGCAAAGACACTTTCCGATACGCGAAAATCGGCAGCCGAGCGACTGTCGAAAGAAGTCGAAAGCGAACTATCGTATTTGGACATGAAATCCACCCGCTTCGAAGTTCGATTTGTTCCTTGCGCCGAACCGACGGCGCGCGGCATCGAAAAAACCGAATTTTTGTTGCGCACAAACAGCGGCGAGGGATTTGCGCCCTTGTCAAAAACCGCATCGGGCGGCGAGCTTTCACGCGTTATGCTGGCGTTAAAGAGCGTTCTTGCCGATAAGGACGGCGCCGACACCTTGATCTTCGATGAAATCGACACGGGCATATCCGGCAGTACCTCTCGCCGAATCGGCCGAAAATTGCATGCTCTTTCGCAAGGTCGGTGCGTTTTGTGCGTGACCCATTCGGCACAAGTTGCCTCGCTTGCCGATACCCATTACAAAATCGAAAAACATATATCCGACGGTCGCACGCTCACCGAGGTGCGAAAATTGAGCGGCGAAGAACGCGTTCGTGAGATCGCGCGAATCATTTCGGGCATGGAAGTCACGCCCGCGTCTCTCGATTCGGCACGCGAACTCATCGAAAACAGCGACGCCGACGCACGTTGAATTTGAAGTGAATTTGCGCGCCCGAAGAAAAACATAATCAACCGAAAAGGGGAGAGGACATGACACCGCTGTCAAGCTTCACGAAAAAAATCGACGATGTCGAACTTTACTGCGAATTGTTCGCGTCATGTGAAAACGAATCCGTCTTACGTTCGCGCTTCGATACGAATACACACCGCTTTTCCGAACCGTTTGACGAAATATTGGTCTTGCTTCACGGAAACGGTGAGGACGGGCGGCTTTTTTCGTCGGTCATTCCGAAACTTTCCGAAAATTGCGCCGTATTGACGATCGATTCGCGCGGTCACGGTAAAAGCACGGCGGGAAATGAGCCCTTTACGATCGACCTTTTTGCGGAAGATCTTTCAAAGCTGTCCGACGAATTAAATCTCGGACACTTTTCACTCCTCGGCTTTTCGGACGGTGCCAATGTCGCACTCACCTATGCGGTTCGTCATCCCGAACGCTTGAGTCACCTCGCTCTTTTCGGAGCCAATCTCAGCCCGGAGGGGTTGAGAACCGCTTTTCGTATCCGTTTGACCCTTTCGTATTTCGCCGCACGCAAGAAAGCCAATCGCGACGAAGCCCATCGACTTTCGTGCGAATTGCTATCGCTCATGGTCAATCATCCGCATATTTCCCCTCGCGTTACGGCTAATATCCCGTGCCCGACGCTGGTTGCCGACGGCGAGCACGATTTGATAAAGCGAAAGCATACCGATGAGATCGCCCGATCGATTCCGCACTGCCGCCGCGTCACCGTGCCGACATCGGGACATAATGTCTTTGCCGATAACCCCGCTTGCGTTGTCGCATACGTAAACGAACTTTTGCATACGACCGACTCCGAATGAACGCTCTAATCGTCGGGTGCAACACCCTTTGTGCAAAATGCGAAATTTTTTCGATTTTCTGTTGCAAAATCCGTGGATTTGTGATATAATGAGAATGTAACGTAGAGAGTTTTCAAAATTTGCCCGGCGCGATGAAAACTCAGCCATGTGCGCGAATCGACATTTAGTATAAATGTTCGTTCGGGCATAGGATGTAATGACGAGTATTAAGGAGGAACGAACAGCATGGCAGGAACAGTTATCACAATCAGCAGACAATACGGCAGCGGCGGACGCTTCGTCGGACGTAAGCTCGCGGAAACGCTTGGGATTCCGTTTTACGATAACGAATTGATTTCTCTCGCGGCAAAAAAGAGCGGCTTTGCCGAAAGCCTTTTCGAAAACGCCGAAAAGAATACGACATACAGCCTTCTGTATTCGCTTTCCATGTTCGGAACGGGAAACGGTGGCGTGTACGGTTTGCCTCTGAGCGATAAGGTATTTTTGATCCAGTCGGACATCATCAAGCAGGTTGCCGCCGACGGTCCGTGCGTAATTGTCGGACGGTGCGCCGATTATGTTCTGCGCGAGCGTAAGGATGTTGTGCATTTCTTCTTACATTCCGATATGCCCTCCCGCATGAACCGCGCGATGACCTATTACAATCTCGAAGAAAAGAAAGCCAAAGAAGCGATCGAAAAGACCGATAAAAAGCGCGCGGCGTACTATAATTATTATACCGGCGAGCGTTGGGGCGATGTCAAGAATTATCATCTCTGCTTGAATACCGATTCGGTCGGCATCGACGCCGCCGTCGATATATTGGCAAATTACGTCCGCTCGTTCGAGAAATCCCGCGAAGAATAATAAACCTACTATGATCCCCCGCATAGGGGGATCTTTTCTTTTTCCACCGCCCCACGCACCGCCACCTGTAGGGGAGGGGCTCTGCTCCTCCCGCTCGTAAAAATTCGCGCCGTAGTAAATTTCAAGTGTGCCACGCAGGGGCGGGAACGCCCACCGCAGGTGAGCCTCCCTTGCCCAAAGGGCGACCACGCAGCGCCCATATCCTCGCCTCCCTTGTGTAAAGGGAGGTGGCGCACGAAGTGCGACGGAGGGATTGTCAAATTCGCATCGCAGTAAACCACCTCACACCATCTATGAACAAAATGTAAATCCTGAATCTTGCCTTGTGCAAAATATCCGTTTTCGGCGAAAAAACTATTTACAATTTAGAAAGTTTGTGCTACAATACCAATGAAATAGAGTGTGCGTCGAAAGCTTGCACGACGCATGCGCTGTTCGAAAAATTTTATAAAAGGAAAGAGGAGTTTTATGAAAAACAGAATTTTGAGCATCGTCCTCGCGGTGCTCACGGTACTGTCTGTCATTCCTTTCACGATGCTGGCGACCGACGCCTCCGTTCCTGCTTTCTATTCCCAAAGCAGTAAACAAGGTTTCGGCTACAGATTCGAAGGATCGTGGGACGGCTCGGCGAATAGATCCCGCACAGTACATGGCTACGCGATTGAAACAACGACTTTGGAAGACGAAGAAGTTTATTCGATCAGCGTAAATCCCGCCGACTTTGACGAACCCAACTCTCCGACGGGTAAAGTTTACGACATCACCTCCGGTTCCGATGTCAAGAACTATCCCGCTCCGGAAGGATTGAATCTGTACAGATACAATTCGGATCGTCAAGCGTACAAGGATGAAACGACCGGCTTTATCCCCACAACGACTGCCGGCGAGAAATTTTACGTTGTTGTCGAGTATAAGTACGAAAAAGCCGCCGAAGAAGATTTGGTCGAAGGCGACATCGGCACGGCGCTTGACGGCACAAAAATGAAGTGGCATTTTTACAGCAGTACTGGCTACTACGGTGCCACAACCGATTCCACCGAAACCATCGTCGGTGATGACGAATGGCACAAATTGTCGTTTGAGTTTACGCCCGATACCAGCGGCTTGTATCTCGGTCAGATGGCGTTTTTGCCCGTTTACGGTCTCGGTGCCGGTCGTATGCGCATCGGCGACGTTCTTTATATCAAGAACTACGTAATCGTCAGCGACAATGCCGCAGGCGCAAAGCCCACCGACGAAGTCACGGTAAGCTTCTATGCAAGCGCGGATGATTATGACGATGGTGCAGATCCGTTCGAGACGAAATCCGGAACCGTCCTC
>CAYNXA010000184.1:0-4432 GCA_964401015.1 uncultured Oscillospiraceae bacterium | reverse complement strand
CCGATGTTCTGTCGTCAAACGAAAGCGTCGGGCTCGGTCAAACGGTCGATGTAACACTCGACTACGTGATTACAAAGCCCGAAACAGTGGAAGAAGCACTGCCGTTTGAAACGGCATACGTCGAAAGTGACGAATATCGATTGGGGATCCAAAAAGTAATGGCACAAGGCAAAGACGGTTATCGCAGAGCCGTGTACGATGTTTCGTATCGCGGCGGCGAAGAAATCGGACGGGAACGGATCGATGAGGAAGTTTTGATTCCGTCGGAAGACCGTATCGTGTACGTGGGAACACGCGAACCGACCGAAGAAGAACTTGCCACCATGGCGACCGGTACTTTTATCATACCGTATGACAATTATCTGTCGTCGGCTTACGGTATTCGTACCATATCCGACTTCGGGTCAAAAGATTTCCATCCCGCATGGGATATACCGGGACCGTACGGCAACGATGTTGCCGCCTCGGATGGCGGTATCGTTACGTCGGTCGGCTATACATCGGGTTACGGTTTACACGTGATCGTTGACCATGAAAACGGTTATGAAACCTTATATGCCCATTTGAGCAAATCAAAAGTCAAAGTCGGACAACGTGTCGCGCAAGGCGATTGCATTGCCGCAATGGGCTCTTCGGGTCGTGTGACCGGCGTGCATGTGCATTTTGAGATTCGAAAGGACGGCGCGACCGTCGATCCCGCCGATTTTCTCGGCGAAGTCGAAGTGAAATATTGATTTCGTAAACGATGTCGTTTACGATGGATAAAAATCGGGGAGAAGCAGTTGCTTCTCCCCTTTTCTTCGCTGTCGAGTCGACACACTGCGGTGTTTTCCCGCCCTGCGCGAAAAAATTTACTTGATCGAGTTTTCGTAAGCCTGAATCATTTTCTTGACCATCTGACCGCCGACCGAGCCTGCCTGTTTGGAGGTAAGATCGCCGTTATAGCCCTGTTTAAGGTTTACGCCCACTTCGGTAGCCGCTTCCATCTTAAACTTATCGAGGGCGGCTCTTGCTTCGGGAACAAGGTTCTTGTTTGTCATGATACTAACTCCTTCATGCTACGTTTTGAAATCTATACGATAAATGAAGCCTACGGAAAACGATTCTTCTTTCAAAATGCAATGCGAACTTATCGCAAACGTATTTTTTATAAATCGGCATTGCAATTTGTTTTCCGCAACCGCTTCCCGCGGCTCTGTTATTATTATGACATTTCGGCGACAAAATATAAATGGCAATTTTCGTCAGTTTTATCGACGTTTTCCTTTGAAAAATACGGCGGCACACAACGAAAACAGCATAACGGCGGCAATACCGCCCGCCGCACCGCTCAAGCCGCCCGTAAGAATGCCGACCGCACCGTCGGTATCGATCGCTTTTTCAACGCCTTGTGCCAGCAAATGACCGAATCCGATGATCGGAACCGAAGCGCCGCCGCCGGCAAAGTCGACAAACGGTTCGTACAATCCGATTGCCGAGAGAAATACCCCCAACACCACAAACGATACCAAAATGCGTGCGGGTGTCAGTTTGGTTTTATTGATAAGAAGTTGAGCAAGGGCGCAAATGGCGCCGCCGCATAAAAACGAATATATATAAATCATGGTTTCCCCTCCCCTTTCCTTGAAAATCAATAAGCGCGCAAATGCGATTCCATGAAAATCCACGTGTTTGGATCGTCAAACGCGTTCGAATGCGATCAAATGCGCGACGGCGGGAATAGACATACCTTGCAAGAGCGATTGCGGACTCATCATGGCACCGGTTCCCGCCAAAAGACATTTGTTCATCTTGCCGCAAGCAAGTTCATGCATTAAATACCCACACGTGACCAAAGCGGAACAACCGCATCCCGACCCGCCGCAGCCGACATCTTGTTTTTCGGTATCGTATATCAAAATGCCGCAGTCGGTATAACTGGACGAAATTCCCGACAGCTTTTGTTCCAACATATCCAAAGCGATCGCGTGCCCTTCTTTTCCGAGGTCACCGGTCAAAATGCGGTCAAATTGATGAAAATCACAGCCGCTTGTTTCAAAGTAGCGCAAAATCGTATCGGCTGCCGCCGTCGACATGGCAGCCCCCATATTGGCCGCATCTTTTATGCCGCGGTCGCATACAATGCCCGGTAACGCTTCGGTGACAAACACATTGGTCGTTGCCTCACAGACAAAATCGGATTTTGCAAGAAGGATCGCACCTGCGCCCGTGACAGTGTTTTGTGCCGTTGATTCGGAAAATGAGCCGTATTCAAGCGGGAAACGATACTGCCGTTCGGCTGTACAAAAATGCGATGAAACAACGACAGCAACGCAATTTGCCTGTCCCGAAGAAACGAGAACCGAGCCGAGAATAATCGCCTCGGCAAAGGTAGAACAAGCACCGTACAATCCGAAATACGGAATGTCAAAGTCCAAAAGTCCGTAAGCGGCACCGGTGCATTGGTTCATAAGATCGCCCGCTATCAAATAATCGACGCTTTTTTCGGTAAGGTTTGCTTTGGAAAGAGCGGTGTTCAAGGCAATGCGACACATTTCGCTTTCGGCATTTTCCCACGTTTTTTCGGACAGTTTTTCGTCCTCGCAATAAATATCGAGAAAATCGCCGAGCGGACCTTCTTTTTCTTTTTTGCCGCCGACGGCGGCAGCCGATACGACGCGCACCGCGCGGTCAAAACGCATCGGTGTTCGCGGTGCGATATACGGTTCATACATGATACAAGACCTCCTCTTTTTCGTTTTCACTCGACTTTCGAATATAAAGCACTTCGCCTTTGTGCAAATAGTACGGCATGTTGTTCCGAAACGCGCGCACACTTCCGTTGCGGTACGCAAGCGCCGTACCGTTCGGCGGTGTATCGGTTAATAAGACATAGCCGAGCGACGTGTCTTTCTTTCGAACTTGCACAGTCAGACGATAAGCGATGTACAGAAAAAAGGTTCCGCCGATCGTGACAAGCGAGAGCAGAAACAATTTGTCGGTTACGGCGGATAACAGCAGACATACACCGAGCGATACCGTCAACGAATAAACGATCGCCCGTTTATACGGATAAAACAATTCACACAACAAGAGCGAGCAGATCAGAATCGAATAGTATAGCGATAAATGCGAACAAAACATAAAAAAAGCCTCCCGTCCACAGTATGGACGAAAGGCGAAATTTCTATGCATCGTTCGACAAAAAAACGGAAATTTCCGGCAAGACCGCTTTATTCTGATTTTTTATCGTTCTTTACAATTTTGCGCCGTAAAAGCGAGCGCCGACAAAAATCATTTTGATTTACGAAATCGATTCGATGTGCTTTCGAATCATCGAAAGGGTATCTTCGACGTTTTCGGTGTGACAGATTGCATTTCGCAAAGCCGCCGCACCGCGGATTCCTTTTGTATACCAAGCAAGGTGCTTGCGACATTCGGCGGCGGCAGTCTGCTGACCTTTTTCGGAAAGTAGCAAGCGCATATGTTCTTCCATATCCGAAAGACGCTCCGACGGCGTTTGAGCGGGAGCCTCTTTTCCATGCTCCAAGCGTGAAAGAATCTCGAAGAAAAGATAAGGATTACCCAAAGCGCCGCGCCCGATCATGATACCATCGCAAGACGTTTCCTCGAACATCCGCTCGGCATCGTCGGGAGATGCGATATCACCGTTTCCGATAACGGGAATCGATACGGCACGTTTTACGTCGGCGATGGTTGCGAGATCACATGGTGGGGCGTACATTTGCTTTCGGGTACGTCCGTGTACACAGATTGCCGCCATGCCCGCTTTTTCGGCAAGCTCGGCAATTTGCGGCGCGTTGATATGTTCGGAATCGAACCCGGTACGAATCTTAACGGTAACGGGAAGCTCTTTTCCGACTTCGTCCACAACGCTTTTCATAACGGCGTAAGCGCGGTCGGGGTCTTTCATAAGTGCCGAACCGTCTCCCGAAGATACGACTTTATGAACGGGACACCCCATATTGATATCGATGATGTCGGGGTGAAAACGCAAGGCAAGGCGTGCCGCCTGCGCCATGGTATCCGGTTCGCTTCCGAACAGTTGCAACGCACACGGACGTTCGTCCTCGCCGATATAGGCAAGCAGTTCGGTCTTTTTATCCCCGTATACCAATGCTTTCGACGAAATCATTTCGGTCGTAACACCTTCGGCTCCGTATTGCTTGCACATATGCCGAAACGCGTGGTCGGCAACTCCCGCCATGGGCGCTAAAAACAAGCCGTGACGGTATTGAATATTTCCAATTTTCATAACTAATTCAATTCTTTCCGTAAGAGTATTTTTGAGAGGGTTTATGCAATTTTGAACCATCAGAACAAGAGAGCTTTTTCGGACAGCGCCACGCACAATACGTCAATTCCCGACGTATACAGTTCTTTTTTTGCCCGCAGATCGGTTATAACGGAATTGTAAATAAGATTGCGGCAC
>CAYNXA010000183.1:0-4433 GCA_964401015.1 uncultured Oscillospiraceae bacterium | reverse complement strand
ATCTTGTGTTTACTCCAGTGATAACTTTTGTTGCATTCATAAACTTTGGCATGATATTTTCCTCCTATTATTCACTAAAATCATCTTTTGCCGTATTAAGTGCCGGGCGTTTATCGCTTGCAGGCACGAGTGTTGGTTTTCCTTGAGGTTTTGTAATAAGAGCACCCAGGAGCTCTTCGAACTTCTTTTTACCAAGCAGCGAGGTCATCGCTGTGATTCCCAGAAGCTTTTTTTCATAAGGATCAAAACCGTTATCTTTTACGATGAATGCTACTGCATCTTCGTCTGTATATTTGCGGTTTGATTTACCCTCGACTACCTTATAGCCTTCATATTCCACACCGGAAAGTGCTTGCTGAAGGGCATATTCTTTGATATCGCTTGCCCACGCCACCAGATCATCAATTTTGGGAAGGATTGCAGAGATTTCGGTATCCTCCAGTTTGGCAGGCATTTCAAAATCGTATTGTGCAAGCTCTAAGTTATGTTCTGCACGTTTGCGACAGTTGGCTTTTACCTTACAGAACTGGCAATGATCTCCAGCATTGAATTCACCTTCGCCGTTATATGCAAGTGTGGCAGTTGGTGCAAGTGTAGTTTCTGCCCAAGAGAGCAGTGCTTCTTTTGTGATTTCAAAGGTGCTGACATTTTCTCTTCTTGGCTGGAAAATGGTGAGCTTGATAGTGCTGATGTCGTAGAGGCAATCATAAAGATCGATTGCTCCAAGGGCGTAACACATCATCTGAGGGTTCTCATAGGCATCAACCATAATGCCGAGACCATATTTGAAGTCAATAATGTGAAGTACATCATCAGCAACGATTACACAGTCACCGGTACCAAAACCATCAGGTACCCACTTTGAAAAATCCAGTCTCTCTTCAACAAGAACCTGTGGATCTTTGCAGTGTTTCTTGGCTTCTTCGACCTGCTCCATTACATATGTGCAATATTCATCAGTGCAGTTGTCCATTTCAGCATCAAACCAGGTAAGGTTTTCAGTAGGATCGTTGGGATCTCTTCCAAGAGCCCTTTCTACTTTGTACTGGCAGAGCTCATGTGCATCCGTTCCCTGCTGTGCATAAGTACTAGCTTCGTCTTTTATTTCTGCACAAAGCTTTGCGGAAGGTGGACATGAGAGCCAGCGATGACTGGAAGATGCTGAGAGATATGCATGTTTAGCCATCAATCAGTCCCTCCACTTCCTTTATCAAGGCTTCATAGCTTTCAACAGGAACGTCTGTTAAGTTGCCGCCATCGCTATACTTCTTAACGATTGCTTTAACAGAAGCTTTGTATCTGCCACCGGCTTCGTTTGCTTTTGCTGCAAGAATTCCTCTGACATCTTCTTTGGAATACTTCTTTGCTTCAGGAGCAGGCACTTCCTCTTTAGGAGCTGCATCCTCTTTAGCTTTTGCCTTTGGTGCAGGCTTTGTAGACTCGGCTTCTTCCTCAGTGGAGTAGAATGCTTTCAATGCCTGACCAGTTTCAATTAATGTTTCTCCACAGGTGATTAAATTATCGATTATCTGGGAGAGTTCACTCATCTTGCTCATTCGCTTGACCTCCGTTTTCAATATTTGATTGTCTTAATTTTGTCGCTAGCCGCTTTGCCACAACACTGATGGCGATGAGAGTATCAATAAGCTCTTCATCTATTTCAGATGTGGGAGCGGCTTTGACATTCGTGTTTCTGTACATGTCTGCCTCCTTTTCCGATTGGCATATCTGCCGTTCTACTCTTTACATTTCCCTGGGCGATGATTTTTCCGATGATTTTGAAATTTTCTAAAAAATTTTTTTCAGCTATCGGTTGGCGGCCTTTTTTTCATCGGGTGGTTCACCCGTACACTCCATACATTTCCCTGGCAGGGGATTATTCCGATGGATTTTGAAATTTGTGAAAAATAGTTCGGAGGACGATTTTGCATATATAAAAGGAAGCAATTCGGTCAGATGAAAAGAATTTGAAGAAATTTTGGATTTTATCGGAATCCTGTGACTCCAGGGAAATGTAAGAGGTAGGGAGTCAAGGTTGGCTCTACTACTTATAAGGAGGCATAAGCATATGCACTTAGTTTTACAGACAGCCAATGCGGTTTCTGACGCTAAGAATTGTCTCTATCCCAACAGGATGGATGTCACGAATGCGAAAGAGCTGCAGGAAGCGGTGAAGTTCGACCATGTGTGTGCTGAGTACACGAAGAATTACAGAAGTATCAGCAATTTCATAAGGTCAAATGTAGTGGTGATGGACTGTGACAATGATCATACAGAGAATCCGGACGAGTGGATCCAGGTGGAGAAGCTTGAAGAGTTATTCAGAGATGTTTCTTACGCTGTGGCATTTAGCAGAAATCACATGAAGGAAAAGGATGGCAAGGCTGCCAGACCTAAATTCCATGTTTATTTCGAAATTACAGAAACTGATGATGCTGAGCACTATGCGGCAATCAAGGCTGCAATTAAAAAAGCATATCCCTTCTTTGATGGAAATGCTTTGGACGCGGCGAGATTCTTATTCGGCTCAGATAGCGGTGAATGTATTTGGAATGAGAGCTGGGACACCATTGATGAAGTTGTAGAAATCGGTGCTTCGGATGAAGAAGATGCTGACACACAGTCGGGTCCGATTATGGAAGGAAGCCGTAACAACAGCATGAGTCATTTCGCAGGCAGAGTTCTCAAGCGTTACGGAAATACTGATAAAGCCTATGAAGCTTATTTGGAGCATGCCAAGAGATGTGATCCGCCTTTATCAAAGGAAGAACTTGCGACGATCTGGAATAGTGCAGTCCGTTTCTTTAATAAGAAAGTAGCTGGCAGTGATGGTTACGTTCCACCGGAACAATACAATGCAGAATTTGGCGGAGAATCACTGAAGCCTGATGACTATTCAGATATGGGACAGGCTAAGGTTCTTGTCAGAGAGTATGGCGATGAGTTGAAGTTTACTGACGCTACAGATTTCCTTCGTTATAACGGCGAGGTTTGGGATGAAAATAGTCAGGCATCAATCGGAGCAGTGGAAGAGTTCTTGGATATGCAGCTTGTGGACGCGCAGGAACAGTATGACACAGCTTGCCAGGTGCTTATTGATGCAGGGATTCTTGAAAAGATAGTAAAGGCTGGAGGCAAAGCTCTTGAAAAAGAGATTCCGGCAACGCTGGAGAAGGAATTCAAGAGATATCTTGCTGCTAAGGCTTACTTGGGATTTGTTATCAAGTACAGAAACTTCAAATATATCGTGAGCACTCAAAATGCTGCAAAGCCTATGGTTGCTACAGATATTAATGAGTTCGATGCAAACGAGAATCTTCTTAATACACCATATGCGACTTATGACATCTCAAAAGGTGTTGCAGGGGATCAGCCACATAATCCTGAGGATCTTATCACTAAGATTACAAACTGTTCTCCGGGTGAAGAGGGTAAGGATATTTGGCTTGCAGCTCTTGATACATTCTTTTGCGGTAATAAGGAACTTATGGATTATGTCCAGGAGACAGTTGGTCTTGCTGCAGTGGGAAAGGTTTATCAGGAAGCTCTCATCATTGCATATGGTGAAGGCCGTAATGGTAAATCAACATTCTGGAACACGATCGCCAGAGTTCTTGGTAATTACTCAGGAACAATGTCAGCTGACACACTTACCGCAGGATGCAGAAGAAATGTAATGCCGGAGATTGCGGAGCTTAAAGGTAAGAGATTAGTTATTGCTGCGGAGCTCGAAGAGGGCACAAGACTTTCAACTTCAGTTCTGAAGAAGCTTTGCTCGACAGATATGATACACGCTGAGAAGAAATACAAGCAGCCTCACGCATTTAAGCCTACCCATACGGTTGTGCTTTATACCAATCATCTTCCAAAGGTGGGAGCTTCGGATTCGGGTACCTGGAGAAGATTAATCGTTATTCCATTCAATGCCAAGATTGAGGGCGATTCGGATATTAAGAATTATGCTGATTATCTTTTTGAGAATGCTGGTCCGTACATTATGACCTGGATCATTGAAGGAGCCAAGAAGGCAATCGAGCATGAGTTTCATATTACAAAGCCCAAGGTAGTTGAGGATGCGATTGCTGAATATCGTGGTATGAACGATTGGCTCAGTCAGTTTTTAGAGGATTGTTGTGAAGTCGGTGACGGCTTAGAGCAAAAGTCTGGTGAGCTTTATGAAGAGTATCGTGCTTATTGTTTGAGAACCGGTGAGTATCCAAGAAATTCAGTGGATTTTGCATCGACACTTGATAAGGCTGGTTTCATTCGTAAGAAAAAGAAAACTGGCATGTGGGTGCAGGGTATGAAGCTCAAAAACGATGATTTCTTAGATTGAATGCTAAAAGGTGCAGGGTGTGAAATCTGAATACATAAAAGTCATATATGGAGTATTTATTATATCCAATTTGAAAGTTATGAAAAGGACTGCACAC
>CAYNXA010000182.1:0-4445 GCA_964401015.1 uncultured Oscillospiraceae bacterium | reverse complement strand
GGGAAGGTGTCTCTCCTGTACGAAAAAGAACTGGGGAGAAACCCTTGATTTTACTGGGTTTTGCCCAGTTTTTCTTTACAAATTAATTATACCTAAAAACAGATACTATCTCTTTTGTTTATGTTGAGTTTATATAAAAAACTACTTTTAATTTAGTTTTAAACACTAATTTTGATGCTATTCGCTTTTGGATCAATTGCCTCATGCAAAAATGACCTTTTTATCGGTGTGCTTGCGAACGGCATCTAACCACAGATTTTTTTCATTTTCCGCCGGTTCTTTAAATTTATGTTCCTCTCTACCCAAAGCAACATTTTTTCTTTCTCCGAGAGAATGATACGGCTCAAGCTCAACCCGTAAAATATTTTCATATTGCTCTGCAATGGCGGCTATTCCCTCAAAATGCTCCTTCCGATCATTGCAGCCCGGAATTATAGGACATCGCAAAATGACGGCAGATTTTATTTTGCTTAATGCTTCAAGGTTTTTAAGAATCTGCCTATTGTCCGCTCCGGTATAAATTTTATGATTTTCCGCATTTGTTTCCTTGCAATCAAACAAAAAATAATCTGTATATTCTGCCGCTTTTATTATGTTTTCCGTTTTCGTAAAGCCTGATGTTTCAATACAGGTTGAATATCCTTTATGCTTGCAGCTTTTCAACAATTCATAAAGAAAATCAAACTGCATAAAGGGCTCGCCGCCCGAAAATGTTACGCCGCCGTCATCACCGAAAAAAATATCATCTTTTTCAATTTCCGTCATAACATCTTCGGCAGTATATTCCTTTCCGAATATTTCAAGTGCTGATGTGACGCATAAATCGACGCAGCGTTTACAAAAAACGCACCTGTCTCTACCTATAATGTGCAGACTTCCGTCAAAAGAATGAACATTTTGCGCGCAAACCTTCATACATTTTCCGCACATAATACATTTATCCTTTAAAAATGAAAGCTCTTTCTTTACGGATTTGCTTTCGGGATTATGACACCACCTGCAATCCAAGGGACAGCCTTTAAAAAACACAACGGTTCTGATTCCCGGTCCGTCATTCAGAGAAAAATGCTGTATGTTAAAAATATTTCCCGTTTTTTCCATCAGAACAAGCTCCGCCCTCCGTCCGAAACCAAAACTTCTCCTATAATATTTCGGCTTTGTGAGAGGAAGAATATTCCCTCGGCTATTTCTTCGGCGCTTGCCTGCACACCGCGCGGTGATGCTATTTTTTTAATATCGCCTTCTCGCTGACGGAGAATCTCGGTTGCGGTCTCGCCGGGAGCAATACCGTTCACCACTATTCCAAGTGGCGCAAGCTCTTTTCCGATTCCCATGGTCATACCCCGTACACCCCATTTGCTTATACAATAGGCATTAGGGGCGGGTCTGAACCCCATTTCCGAGCAGACATTCACAATGTTTCCTTTAATGTTGTTTTCTTTCATATACATAGCCTCAGCCTGCAAGGCAAAGAACAATCCCTTAAGATTTATATTCATGGTTTCGTCCCAGCCAGCTTCGGTTTTTTCAAAAAAACCCACAGCGCGCTCTCCTATATCATCATCGCAGACAATCCCCGCATTATTTATGAACACATTGATTTTGCCGAATAATAAATGAGCTTTTTTTATAGCCGTTTTTGCGGATTTTACATCAGCAATATCCCAAACGAGATAGGCGGCATTACTGCCGAGTCTGCCTACCGCGTCCATAAGCTTTTGTTCATTTCTCCCCGTAATTATTACCTTATAGCCGTTGTTACGGAACAATTCTGCCGTTTTAAAGCCTATCCCCTTGCCGGCCCCGGTTATTAAAGCAACCATTTTTTATTCTCCTATATTGTTTCGTTTTGACTTCTTGAGATAATCTCGTCCTGAAGCTCTTTTGGTATCGCCACAAAAAAGTCGCTGTAGCCGCCTATTCTGACAAGTAAATCCTTATACATTTCGGGGTTTTCCTGTGCCTTTAAAAGCGTTTCGGAATCAACAATATTAAATTGCAGCTGTGAGCCATGGGTTTTTAAATATCCCCGTATCAAGGCGGATATTTTTTCAGGGTCTATGCCCTTGTTTATTTTTACATTAACAGATGTACCGCCCAAAAACCTTGACGGTTCCCATGCGACAGTAGAAATAAGGGAGAGTGTCGGTCCTAAATTATCATAACCTTGCACAGGACAGCTCCCGTCATTAAGGGGCATACCTGCTTTTCTGCCGTCCGGAGACGCGGGTGTTGTTCTTCCCTGAATTTCATGCTCTCTGTAGGAAAACGCTCCCGGAATGATTTTTGCACCGCGCACCGTTTTCATCGATGAAAAGGTTTTAAGTACCATATCGGCAACCGTTTTAGCAATCCTGCTTGCTTCTTTATCACCTGTTCCGAAATGAGTAATCTTGTTGCGAATATAAAGTAACAGATCCTCGTTGTCCGCAAAATTATTCTCAAGAGCTTTATTCAATTCAGATACGGTAACACGCTTTTCATCAAATACTATTCTTTTAATAACATTAAGGCTCTCGGTAACATTCTGCATTCCCAAAATGTTCGGTTCAAGCTCGTTATATCTCGCACCGCCGCAATCGTTGGATTTTCCTCTTTCAATACAATCGTGAATGAGAACGGAAATCCTCATAGGGTCGGTGCTGTTTCTTGCGCGTTCAACCTGCCATAGATTTTCCTGCAGTATTACTCTTTTGGCATAACCTTCAAACTCGGCTTTAAACATATTGAATATCTGTTCAAAACTGAAGGAATCATCGCATTTTTTGAGCGCTTCTAAAAAGACCTTTAAAAGATTGATATACGGACTTGTGATTGATATTCCCGAACAGCCTATCGGCGTTGTTTCGACGCAGGTTGAAAGGGTGAACATATTAGCCGCCTTTTCATCAAAACCGTTGCTAAGCATTGACCGCGTCACTTCGTCACTGTTCCATATTTGCGGCTGACAATGACCGCCGGCGATAAGCCTTGCCGCGTAATTTAAAATTTCCTCGCTTGTTTCTTCGGTTACACAAAAGCCCACATTCGGATCGGGAAGATGTGTATGCTCGATTGCCCTTAAAAAATGCCAGGTCAGTTCGTTTTCTACTTTGTTTCCGTTTTCGTCACGGCCGCCCAGCATTAATCCTTCTGCCGCCCAGGAACTCATATTCGGTATGGTTTGTAAAAAGAAACAATCTATAAGCTCCTGTGCCGATTCTGGGGTTAAAATTCCGCTTTCTATATCATGCCTGTAATACGGCAATAAATATACATCGGGCTTTCCGAAAGAATATATTCCGTAAAGACTCCAGGTGAACATATGAATACTTTGCAGAGCTTCTCTGAATGTTCTAGCGGGATTTGACGGTACCTGTTTTAAAACCTCGTAAAGCTCATAATATTCTTCACGCTGCGCACCTGTTGCATTGTCCGCAAGCTCCTTTGCCTTTGCTGAATATGAATCGCACATTTTCAAAAGTCCTTGAAGCTCGATTTTGCAGCAATATAAAAACTCATATCTTTCGGTACAGCTTCCATCACTCAAGTTTAATTTGCCTATTTCATTATCAAGTATTTCGATTATTCCGTTTATTCCCTTATCAAGCAAAAGCTGATAGTCAAGGGCTAAGTGGTCGGCGCGTCCGCGTTTCACAGGCATCATTTTTTCAAGCTTAAGACATTCCTTGTATCTTTCTTCTTCCTCGGGTGAAAAATCGTCGAAACAGGGCTGACCAACAATAAGCTCACCCGGAATTATTACAGGTCTTGTATTTTCAAGCATATACGCTTCGGCTGCCGAGCGGCGTATTCTTGCCGTGTCTGTATTCCAAATGTTATTTTTCCAGCCTTCAACATATAACATCAGCGAGCGGTGACATTTCCAGCACACCGTATTTTTATCCGTTGCCATTTTGGAATTATTCAAATAATAATCTCTTAATTTTTCCACCCTCGCAGTTTTTTGCAGTTCTTTCATAATGACAGCCTCCTTGCAACATTTATTTGCTGTACCTGATTTTCGTATTGAAAATAGGCGTTTTTATGTTATAATATTATTGAATGGCTATCTGATGATATTTCTATAAAAAAACGCTACAGAAAATATGAAAATATTAAACTGAATGGACGGATATTATGAAAGTACAAAAGGATATTGCTTTTTTCGATGCAAAAATGCAGATTTCTGTTGTTTATACAAACGGTAATTTCAGAGCGGGAGATACAGAGGTTGCAATATACAGTAAATATAAAATCAGCATACTTATGACCGATGGAATAAATGCGGTAATAAGCAATTCTATAATCGGAGGCAATAAAGGTGATATTTTATTTTTCAGACCCGACGAGCTTCATTTCGGACGGTTTTTAAAAAGCGAAAGCTATGCCTATTTGGATATATTTATACCATTAACATTTTTTGAATATTTTACAAACGATACTTCAACAATCAACTTTTTAAC
>CAYNXA010000181.1:0-4452 GCA_964401015.1 uncultured Oscillospiraceae bacterium | reverse complement strand
GATTATAATCAATATTCTTAATTACTTCTTTTTCTTTATCCGAAATATTTTTAAAAAATATTTTATTTCCATATAAGTCAACAATCTTTGAACCATTTTCAATTATTAAAATTGAATTATTATTCAAATATTCTTTAACAATATCCAAACTTCTCATATAACCTCGGCCTGTACAAAAAATTAATTTATTATTTTCTTGTTCAATTAAAGATATTAGTTTTTTATTTATTTCACCATTTTTATATATGACACCATCTATATCAACAAAAAAAGTTTTCATTTTACATTTACCTCAAATATAGTTTTAATATTATTTTTCGTACTATTATATTTTTTTATATATTCAATAGAGTCATCAAAATTTATTTTTTTAGTTATTAAATCATTAACATATAAATCATTTTTATGAAGCATATCCATTGCTCTATTAAAATCATCATATCGATTACAATATGAATTAATCCCCTTTATTATACCTTGTTTATAAAATAGTGTTCGCACATCAATTTCAGCCATATAATTAAAATTATATACCCCATAGCATAAGATCAAACAATTATTTTTGCCTATTTGAATTGCTTTATTTAAAGTTTCAGATTGTTTACCTCCAACAACTTCTAAAACAACATCAAAGCTATTTTTAAACGCATCAATATTTGAAAATTCAATACTTTCAATATTTAACGTTTTTAATTTTTCAAGATTACGTGATACTAAATTAATTTTACACTTGGGGTATAATACTTTCAATACTCTATAACATAAAATTCCAAGTGGTCCATCACCAATTACTGCAAAAGTTTTTGCATCAGGTTTATATTTAGATATATAATGTATCCCATGAAATGCAACAGCAATATCATCAATAAATATAGCATCTTCACTAGATATATTATCAGGCAATTTATATAAACAATTTTTAGGCAAATAAATTATTTCTGAATACCCCCCATCAATATTTCTCCCAACAATATCAATTTTTTCATCACATAAACTAAAACTTTCACATAAACTTGTTTCACTAGATATATTAAAAGGGTTTACAACTACTCTATCTCCAACTGCAACATTATCAACATTTTCTCCAACGTTTGTTACAATTCCACATATTTCATGTCCTAAAATATGTGTCAACAGATAATTTGCATCTGGAGATTGATTTAAAAACTTGTGTAAATCACTTCCACAAAGTCCCAAAATTAAAGGTTTTATTTCAACTTCATTTTTTAAGCAGCACCTTTGTTGTATTTCACAGAATTCAAAATCATTTTTTGCTTTATAGTATATACTTTTCATTTAATCATCACCCAATAACTTTCTTATATTGTCTAAATTGCCACCAGTTAATAACACATATTCTTCTAATTTCTTTAAACCTTGCCCTGTCTTTATTGCTTTTTTCGACATTTTAAATCCTTCACTTAAATCTTCTGCAATGCCAGACAAATACAAAATATTGGAACAATTAATACATATTATATCTTCATGAGCCTGAGTTCCTTTACCATTTAATGCTTTTAAAATATACCTAACATTTTCCTCTTTATTTTTACCTTGCTTTATATCATTTGATGTATATTTTGGAAGATTCAACTCCTCTAATGGATTAAATTTCAATAAAGAACCATTATTAATTCCATCAGTTGTTCCGATTAGCCTTGTTGTTCCAAATATCCCCATTTCATCTATAAAATGAATATCATCATCTGTACTAGATACAATCATAGCATTTGTCAAACCAAATTCTTTAAGAACATCTAATGATAATTCCACATTAGGATGTGCTAACCCATATAAAGTTACATCTGTCTTTATAGGGCAAACTAAAGCTGCCAGCCCAAAGCTCAATACATGTGGAGCATAAAAGTTCCCACCATATATATTATCAAATTTTGGAATTATATCTTCAATTCCAAAAAATGCAAATCCACATTTTTTTAAAATTGATATACTTTCATCAAGAGAAATATTTTTTTTAGCACCAATTATGTCCATAAAATCAGCAGATCCCGTTATTGAAGAAGTAGAAAAAGAACCTGGTTTAACTACATATGCACCCATGCTGGCAGCCAAAAATGCACTTGCTGTTGAAATATTTATTGTTTTTATTCCTTTTTTACCACTTCCAACAATCGTTACTGTTTTTTTATTTTTAATATTTATAGTTTTACGAATATATGGATTATAATTATCAATACTAAATGCTACTTTTAATAACGTCACTACTTCTTCTTTTGTAGGATTTTTTGTCATAAGTGCAGTTAACAATGAACCTAATAAAATATTTCTAATATTATTATCATCCACATTCAAAATTTCTCTAAAAGATTTTTCCAATAAATCTAAACTATAATCTGAATTAACATTTAATCTATACAATAATTCCTTAACTGAATTTATATTCATCATTTCCACTCCTTACAAATTCTAGTCAATACTTTTGCATAGTTTTTTTTCTCTTCTTTCCAATCATTACCTCCATAAATACACTTTTCCCTCAATTCACGCAATTCATCTATTGAATAATAAGAAACTGCACTCATCATTTGAAAAATAGTTGAATCTTCTGGATTAATATAGTCATCTTTGCTATTTACTACCAAGTCATATATTTTTTCGGGAGACATATCAACAGTAATTGACGAATCTGGAATACTTTTACTCATTTTTGGATAGCCGTTTAATCCTTTTATAATTCTAGAATATAATGCTCCAACCGACATATCTAAATTCATTCTCTCAACTACCTTTTGTGCTATTTGAACATATAAATGTTCCTCCAATCCTAACATAACTAAAACATTATCATAATTGTTCAAAGTTCCTAAACTGATAAAATCAGCTACCATTAATAAAATTGCTTGTTTGACTTTAAAATCTATGCCATTATATATTTTTTTTCTTTTGTATAATTCAGACAAATCTTCTTCGGCTGCCAAAAAATCATCATCAGTTAAACAGTTAGAAATTAAATAAGCCGTTTTTAATATTTCCGAATGGTCAATTTGATTTCTTAAAATCCCCTTATTAGGGTCAAATCCTAAATTCTTTATAAAGTTTGAATATTTTTCAACTCTTTCTGACAATATCTCTAACGATTGATTACGAGCATTATAGGAATCTAAATCCCCTAAAACAAATTGAACATCAAATCCAGCTTGTTGTAAAAAAATTGCTCTTAATATTTGAGATAGTGTTCCCATATGAGGAGTTCCACTCAATCCAATTCCAGTTGTTACAATCTGTTTTTTTTCATTCTTTATACCATCAACAAATTTTTCTGCTTTATAATGACACAACCATTTTTCTTTCATAATATCTTTGCTAATTGTATTTAAATCAAAATCAATTGGTTTAAAATCCATAGCATTATAATTATATTTTTCTATTGTTTTTCTATAATATTCATCATCAAATTTAATCATAGCTTACCTCCATTTATTTTTTTAAAACCCTTTGTTTTTCTTCAATATCCCATTTTTGAAATAAATCTAAATCCATCAAATTGGATAACTCATTAACCATTTCGTAATAATAGTTATAAATTACTTGTCTTGCATCTTCACTCATATTTTCTAAGTTTTCATTAGATTTAGAAAAAAGAACTGGTACTTTCCATGTTAAAAAATTTAGAAATTTACACATATCATCTGATATAAATGGTAACTTCTCTATTAAGATTTCTTTATAAATTTTTAAAAACCATATTTGATTTGCTTTCATTGTAAAAATGCTTTTTGGTAACCTATTGCCATCATTAGAATGTAAATTATAATTTATTAAATCATTAGAACTCACCCCAATAAAATCAAATATTTTTTCACATTCTTTTTTTGGTTCTTTAATAAAATCCTCAAAAAATATTATTTGAACATTATCTTTTCCAAAAATTTCTATATAATCCTTAATTTTTGGAAAATAATTCCCACTTTCACAAAATTTTGTTGAATATGAATCATTCAAAATATATTTTCCATTTACTTCTGTAAAATTATTTTTTATCCAGTTATCAAACAATTTTTTAGTAGAATTTCCCAAATTATCATCTAAATTTGGAAAGCAAGTTCCATCCACTAAATTCATTTTAAATTCTGAATATGTTCTATTTATAGGATTCCTAATTAAGAATATTATTTTTGTATCAGCTCCATAATCCAATTTTATCTTTGAAGCTGGGACGTTTCTTGCTAAAATTGGATTTATTTCCATCACTATTTTTTTATTTGTTTTTTTAGGATAATATCTATTTTGATACCATCCAAAACCTTTTTCGTTTACCAATTCATTACTACCATAATATATTGGTTCTTTGATTCCAGATAAATATATATCTGGATGTTGTTTCATAATATCATATAATGTTGTAGTACCACATTTTGCAAAACCTACACATAATACATTTGGTTTCATAATATACCCTCCTTTTATAATTAATCAAATACTTTTAATAAC
>CAYNXA010000180.1:0-4488 GCA_964401015.1 uncultured Oscillospiraceae bacterium | reverse complement strand
GCGTCCTGCCAGCACGACACACCGTCAGCTTACCGACGAGCAACTTGCCGACGCGGGAATCGGTGCGGATATGATTCGTATGTCGGTCGGTATTGAAGATGTGAAAGATATTCTTGCCGATATCAAGCAAGCTCTCGATGCATCTTGCGGACAGTGAACCGAAGTCTCTTTTTTAAGGAGAATACCATACCATGCCGATAAAAATTCCGAACGATTTGCCGGCAACCAAAATACTGAACGACGAAAACATTTTCGTTATCACCGAAACCCGTGCCATCACACAGGACATTCGTCCGTTGCATATTTTGGTGCTCAATCTAATGCCGACCAAAATCGTTACCGAAACACAGCTTGCCCGTATTCTCGGCAATACGCCGTTGCAAGTCGAATTGGACTTTTTGCAAACGGCAAGCCATAAAGCTACCCATACGGCGGCAGAGCATATGATATCGTTTTATCATACGTTTGATGAAGTGTGCGATCGTCGCTATGACGGCATGATTGTCACCGGCGCACCGGTCGAACGCTTGCCTTTCGAACAAGTAAAATATTGGGACGAGCTTTGTACGATCTTGGAATGGAGTAAAACGCACGTCACGAGTACCCTCCACATTTGTTGGGGCGCACAGGCGGGCTTGTACTACCATTTCGGAATTCCGAAGATCGAACTGCCCGAAAAGCTTTTCGGCGTCTATCGCCATAAGCTTGAGTACAGCCGTTCCATGCTCTTTCGCGGTGCCGATGACGAGTTTTTCGTTCCTCATTCGCGTTATACGACGATATCCCGTGCCGATGTCGAGAAACACAAAGAAATACGGATCCTTGCTTCGTCCGAAAAGGCGGGACTGTATGCGCTTTCGACCTCAAAAGGCAAGCAGATCTTTATTATGGGTCATTCCGAGTACGACGCGGAAACTTTGAAAAACGAGTATTTGCGCGATAAAGAACAAGGCCTGAATACCGCAATGCCCTACCATTATTTCCCCGATAACGATATTACTAAAGCGCCGCCGAATATTTGGCGCAGTCATGCAAACCTACTCTATTCCAATTGGTTAAACTATTACGTATACCAGGCGACACCGTACGATATCAATTCGATAAACGGTGAGATCATGAAAGGATATAAAGGAGAATTGTCATGAAACGTTTCTGCACTTGCCTTATCGCCTTATCGATAGTACTTTCCGTTTGTTTGCCCGTATCGGCGGCAAGCTCTTTTCCGAGTGCCTTTTGGAAACTTGCCGACAGCTTTACGCAGGCTCTCGATGCCGCCGACGACGAAAACATTATTTCGATTGGGATTCAAATCTGCGAACTGTTGGAATCGTCCCCGAAAAATGCCGATACGATAGCTGTTTTGGAAACGCGGTATCAAGATATAGCGCTTGCGTACGAACGACGCGAAGATTTTGATTCGGCGGCTTACTATTACGAAAAGTATTTGCCCTACGGCGAACAACTCGGTTGGGATGACGGCGTGCGCATTGCCGAGGCGAAGATCGATTGTTTCAAAACGATTATCGATCTGTATGTCGAAACCGATACGAATTCCGTATGGTACGGTGCGAAAAACGAACCGACAAGCGGTGTGCTCTACGGAAAAGCCACCGATACCATCGACGAGAACGATTCGATGATTTTGATTTACAGCGAGTTCGGCGAACCGTTAAGCGGTTGGTGTAAGAATATGCTTATAAAAGCCGCCGAACGCGGCATGGCGGTCGAACTTGCTTGGAACTTTCCGCAGGAGGGATATACGGCATCGGCAGTGCCCGACATGACCGAATATATTCAAAGCTTTTTGTATGACGTGAAAGAGTTTTCGTCGCAAATTCCGATCTATTTGCGAATCGGTGCCGAGGTTGATGTTTGGACGAACCGTTTCGAGCCGGAAGTGTTTGTTGCCGCTTATCGCGCGATTGCCGAACAGGCACGCATCATCATTCCCGACGCCGCATTGGTTTGGTCGGTCAATTACGTTTCGGGTTGGGATGTAAACGTCGATGAATATTATCCCGGTGACGAATACGTTGATTGGGTCGGGATATCCGCTTATATGGTGCGCTATTTTCAAGACAAACTTTACGAGAAAGACGACCGTATTGATGAGATCCTGTTTACGGCGGGACGCGCGGCAGACCCCGTATTTATGGTCAAAAAAATCGTCGAAACCTATGGCGACCGTAAACCGATCATGATTGCCGAGTGCGGCGCATCGCACACCAATGCGCATTTCGGCGATACGACCGAATGGGCGACGAAACGGTTGCGGGAGGCATACGGGTATCTTCCGATGGTTTATCCGCAAATCAAATTGATGGCATATTTCAACAATAAAATAGCGTCCGAATCCAACGATTATTCGCTCAAGAACAGCGCTGCCTTGCAAGAGGCGTTTGTTGCCGCAACAAGCGCACCTGCCTTTATCCGAAACGACGCTTCGAAAAGCGGAAAATCCTATGCAAAACTCACGGACGGTCATACGGTTGCCAAAAATTGCACGATTGCAACCTACGTTCACCTCTACGATAAAGATGACTATTTGGTGGAATACCGCGTGGACGACGTATGGACCGCACTGTCGAATACCGCTCCCTATCGCGTAACCTTGCGTCTTACACCGGGTGAACACGTGATTACGGTGAATATTTTGTCAGCCGACGGCGCTCCGATTGCATCCGAAAGTCGAACCGTAACGGCTGATAACGCCATAATTCTGTTGTGCAACGATATCGAACTGAAAGGCGACGTCCCTGCGTGTGTCGTTTCGGGACGTACGTTGGTTCCGTTGCGCTTGATCTTCTCGGCGCTTGGCGCCGAAGTCGAATGGGACGGCGAAACCCAAACGATTACGTCAACGCTCGGCGAAAAAACGGTGATCATGCGGGTAGGGGATACCGAAATGCTTCGTAATGGCGAAAGTGTCCCTCTGGACGTCCCGCCGACTGTTATGAATTCTCGCACATTGGTGCCGGTCCGTGCCGTTGCCGAAGCGTTCGGCGCAAGCGTCGAATGGGATCCCGATACGCGAACCGTTTCGATACACAGTTAACGGTCGATATGCGATATATTGGAACGAGGAAGTAGAATATGGACAAATATAAAGGTTTTGATTTTATTCGTATAGCTGCCGTCGTGCCGACCGTGTCGGTCGGTGATGTTGCCCAAAACACGGAAGCGATTTTGAAAAAACTGAAAGAAACGGCAAGCGAAAAACCGCAAATTATTGTATTCCCCGAACTCTCGCTGACCGGCTATACGTGTGCCGATCTGTTCTTTCAGCAAACATTATCGGAAGAAGCGTACAGCAGCTTGCGGGAAATTATGCTGTTCAGCAAACAAATCGAAAGCGTAATCGCCGTCGGACTTCCCGTCGAAGTCTGCTCACGCCTGTATAATTGCGCGGCGATCGTACAAAAGGGGACTTTGCGCGGTTTTGTGCCGAAAACCTATGTGCCGAATTATAACGAGTTTTACGAAAAACGTTGGTTCGGTTCGGCAATCGATATCCCCGTAAACGAACTTTCCCCGAAAGTGCTCGGAATTTCCGATTTGCAGGAGCACCCGATCCCGATCGGAAATGACCTTGTTTTTGATTGTCAAAGCGTTCGCTTCGGTGTCGAAATTTGCGAAGATTTGTGGGCGACGGTCCCGCCGAGTGCGTCGCTTTCTCTCGGCGGCGCGGAAGTGATCTTGAATCTTTCGGCAAGCAATGAAACGATAGCCAAACGCCGCTATCGCCGCTCGCTCGTCCAAAATGCATCGGGCGCCCAACTTGCGGCATATGCCTATGTGTCGGCGGGGTGTAGCGAATCGACGACCGATCTTATCTTTTCGGGACACAGCCTTGTTTGCGAAAACGGCAAGATCCTTGCCGAAAATGCCGATACGATTTCCGATAATACCGTTTTATATGCCGATGTGGATCTCGGAAAACTTCGTGCCGACCGACGCAAAAACGATACGTTTGCCGCGTCTGCCGAACATAGCCCCAAAAGGATGCGCGTGGTTTTGCTTGACGACGTCGGAACGTCGCCCGACCTTTCGTATTATACGGTCGACCGTTTACCGTTTGTACCGAACGCAAAACGGGATCGCGCCGAACGTTGCATGGACATTTTCGAAATGCAGGTAATGGGGTTGAAAAAACGCATGGATATTACCCATTCACGCCCCGTAATCGGCGTTTCGGGTGGGTTGGATTCAACGCTTGCCTTGCTTGTTTCCGCCGAAGCGGTGCGTCGTTCGGGACGCCCGTTGACCGATGTTGTCGGTATCACCATGCCATGCTTCGGTACGACCGACCGTACTTATCAAAATTCCCTTACTTTGATGAAAGCGCTCGGCGTTACTTTCTCGGAAATCCCGATAGCGGATGCGGTCGAACAACATTTCAAGGATATCGGTCACGACCGAAAACAAGCCGATCTGACTTTCGAAAACAGTCAAGCGCGCGAACGTACGCAAGTTTTGATGGATTATGCG
>CAYNXA010000179.1:0-4512 GCA_964401015.1 uncultured Oscillospiraceae bacterium | reverse complement strand
CTTTTGAACGAAACACAAAAAAAATTTACTTTTACGGAAAAAATCAGTCGACAGGGGGGGTCTGTCGGCTGAAACGGTAGATATCAATTTTGCGTATCGGATTCGTCCGAGCGATCGGGAATTACCGCTTCCGATACGGTCGGCGGAATCGGGGGTTCGGCGATTTCAACCGTCGTTTTTTTGTAAGCCGACCAAATAATCTTACGCGGACAGACACTTTCGCATTTTCCGCACCCGATACATTTTGTATAATCGATTCGGGCAACATTGCCGTCGACGTGAACGGCGTCGGACGGACAATTCTTTTCACAGAGCTTACAGCCGATACAACCGGCGTCGCAATAGCTCTTGGTAATCGCCCCTTTGTCAGCCGACATACATCCGACCCAATAGGGGATATCGGCGGGAACAAGACGAATCAGTTTTTTCGGACACGCCGAAACACAGACACCGCAACCGCGACACTTTTCAAAGTCGACGGCGGCAACGCCGTTGATGATCTTAACGGCGCCGAACGGACAGGCTTTTTCGCACGTTCCGAGCCCGATACAACCGTTGGGACAAAGTTTATCGCCGCCCGCAAGGCGGTTTGCCGCCACACAATCGGAGACTCCTTCGTATACGTACTTTTTCTTGGCAAGGTCGTTTGTGCCCGAACACATAACCTGAGCGCGGAGTTTTACGGCCTTGATATCCGACGAAAGTCCCATAATGTCGGCAATTTTCTTTGCGGTTTCGTCGGAGCAACTGTTGCATGCGTTTACGGGGGCTTTGCCCTCGACGATCGCTTCGGCAAGTGCCGCACATCCGGCATATCCACATCCACCGCAGTTGGCACCCGGCAATAAAGAAGATATCTGTTCGACACGCGCGTCGGTTTTAACAAAAAACACTTTGGATGCTATCGCAAGAATAATGCCCAAAATTGCGGCGATGGCGGCAAAGATACCGAACGCGATTGCTATTTGAGTCATGGCAAAAAATCCTATCCTTTCTGCTGTACGGTTTTGATTGATTCGTGCGGTAAGTCGGCAACGCTGTCTACAATGTCAAAGACACTTATCCGAGCGTTATACCCGAAAAGCCCGAAAAAGACATGGCGAGCAATCCCGCCGTAACCAAAGCGATCGGGAAGCCCTCGAAAGCTTTCGGAATATCGGCAAAGGCAACCTTTTCGCGAACACCGGCAAATACGACGATCGCAAGCGTGAATCCCAATCCCGAAGCGAATCCGTATACAGCCGAAACCAACGGATCGTAGCCGTTTTGTACACACAAAAGAGCGGCGCCGAGAATCGCACAGTTGGTGGTGATGAGAGGCAGATAAATACCGAGCGCCGAATAGAGAGCTGGAACCGCTTTTTTTAAGAACATCTCGATAAGCTGCACAAGTGCCGCAATAACCAAAATGAACGCAACGGTCTGCAAATATTCCAGCTCAAGCGGAACCAAAACAAAGCGATCGAGCGCATTTGTCAAAAAGGAAGAAAGCGTCATGACAAAGGTTACGGCACAGCCCATTCCCAATGCGTTCGACGGATTTTCTGACAGCCCCAAAAACGGACAGCAACCGAGAAATTTGGAAAAAATGTAGTTTTCCGCCAATATTGCCGTAACAATGAGCGAAAGAAGTGAGGCGAAACTCATTTGTCATTTCCTCCTTTCATGGCGTGATTTCGTACAGCCGTAACGGCGGCGATCAAAACACCGAGCGTGATAAACGCACCGGCGGGCTGGATAAACATCAGCATCGGCGTATAGCCGAAACGCAACAAAACGTCGGCACCGAACAAGGTTCACGCTCCCAACAATTCACGGATCATGCCGAGAAGAGTAAGGGCAAGCGTAAAACCGACTCCCATAAAAAATCCGTCAAAGATCGAATCGACAACGCCGTTTTTGGAAGCAAACGCCTCGGCGCGTGCGAGAATGATACAGTTCACGACGATAAGGGGAATAAACAATCCGAGCGACTTGTCGATGGCGGGAAAATAAGCTTTCAGCAAAAGTTGGATCGCCGTTACGACGCCCGATATGACGACGATGTAGGACGAAATGCGAACCTGCGACGGAATAAATTTTCTTAAAAGCGATATCAAAAGATTCGAAAAGGTCAAAACGCAAATAACGGTAAGCCCCATCATAAGACCGTTCAGCGCCGAAGTGGTGGTCGCCAAGGTGGGACACATACCGAGAAGCTGAACAAACGTTGGGTTTTCGGTTACAATACCGGCAAGAGCACGCTCTTTGATTTTACCCATGTTCCTGTGCCTCCTTTTCGGGATCGTTCTCACCGTTCTGTTCGGACTTCTCGGAATATTCCGAAAGTTCGGAAACATCGGAAAGATCGGAGAAATCGTAGGATTCGTGCAAATCAAGCATATTGGAAGAATCGGAAGAATCGGAAAATTCGGTTCCGTCATCTGCCGCGGAATTTGCATTGAGCCGGTACTGCACGGCGCGCTTGGCGGCAAAGATTGCTTCGGTAACGGGCTTCGAGGTTTTGGTCGCTCCCGAAATAATGTAATCTTTTACGTCGTTCGAAAGAGTGTTGCCGTCACTTTCGATGAACCGATCGGTGAAGCTTTTTTCGGCAACTTTCGTGCCGATTCCGCTCGTTTCATCGTTTGTCGAAGTGATTTTCACACCGGTCACAAACGCCGACGTGTCCAACGAAACGACCATATCGACTTCACCCTTAAAGCCGTTCGGACTGAGTTTTACACAATATCCGACGGGCGATCCGCCGCTCGTTACGGCGTAGATCGTGTCGATTGCCGCACTGTCATCGCCGAGTGTAAAATCACATTCTTCGTAAACGATATCGGGCATCGGAAACAATTCTTCGATGGCTTCACGGAGCGCTTTTTCATTGTTCCGTTCGATGACGGGTGCGGTAAAATAATTCACCGTCGCAACAAGCAACGCGATCAACGCGCAAATAATGACCAATGGCAGTGCTATTTTCACAACATAAAGGATGTCAGCCGAATATGCGGATTTTACCGACGACTTTTCGTGCGTCCGATTGGAGGTGTTTTCTTTTTTGCTCATGCTTTCTTGCCTCCTCCGAATACACGCGGACGTGTGAATTTGTCCAAATACCTTGCAAGACAATTCATAACCAGAATCGCAAACGAAACGCCTTCGGGATAGCTTCCGCAAGCACGGATAAAGTAGGTGATCAAACCGCAACCGATACCGTATATGATTCGTCCTTTCGGGGTTACGGGACTTGTCGTATAATCGGTCGCCATAAAGAAAGCACCCAAGATAAGACCGCCCGAACACAAACTGCTCAATACGAATTGGACGGTATCCATTCCGCTTGCGGGAAACAGATATGCCAAAATCGCAACGGTTGCGATATACGTTACGGGAATATGCCATGTAATGATTTTCCGTACGAACAGATACAGAGCACCCGCCAATAACAGCAATACAGACGCCTCCCCGATACACGCCGCATAATCACCGATAAACAGTTCAAAAACGCTTTCGGTCGGCGCAACGCCCTCTTTGAGAGAAGCAAGCGGTGTCGCGGTCGAAACGATATCAACGCCTTTCAGCGAGAAAGCGGGGAGCTTTTCGGCAGACGCGGGAAAAGTCGCTATTTCACTCGGAAACGCGAGAAAGAGAAAAACGCGCGCCGCAAGTGCGGGGTTTACGACGTTTTTTCCGATACCACCGTACAATTGCTTGACGATTACGATGGCAAAGAAACTGCCGACAACGGGAATCCAAAGAGGGACGGATATCGGCAGAGAATAGGCAAGCAACATGCCGCTTACGGCAGCGGAAAGATCCCCGACCGTAACGCTTTTTTTCGTAATCAAACGGTAGAGATATTCGAAAATCACCGAAGACACCATCGATACGAGAGTCAGCGTCAACGCACGGGCACCGAAAATATAGGTTGCCCAAATGAGCGCGGGACACAGCGCGACGATCACGTCTGCCATGATAACGCTCACCGTGTCCTCATGCCGCATATGCGGAGAAGAGGAAACTTTTAAGAAATCCATGAATCGAAACACCTCACTTGATCATTCGGTTTTGGGACGCGCTTTGATTTTATCTTTCGCTTCGCGTATATATTGAACGATCGGCACGTTGCCGGGACAGATATACGCACAAGAGCCACATTCCATACAGCTGAGAATGTTATGAAAAAGGCAAAGATCCAATTTGTCGGAGCGAGAAAAGAGCGAAAGATACAGCGGCATCAAGTGCATGGGACATACGCCGACGCATTTGCCGCAATGAATACAAGAAGAAGCGGTTTTCTTTTCGTATTTGTCCGACAAAAAAAGCAATGCCGACGTGCCTTTGGTGACGGTTGCCGAAAGATCCCATTGCGCTGTTCCCATCATCGGACCGCCGTTGATGATTTTGGAAAGATTGCCGACAATGCCGCCGCAAAAATCAACGACCGCTTGATAAGGCGTTCCGAGGGCAATACGAAGATTTTTCGGTTCGGCAATACAGTCACCGTCCACCGTTACAATGCGG
>CAYNXA010000178.1:0-4513 GCA_964401015.1 uncultured Oscillospiraceae bacterium | reverse complement strand
GTCGCTTACCGATATGCTCGACGGAAAGATCGCGCGCAAGTACGGTCTTGTCACCGATTTCGGCAAATTCATGGACCCGATCGCCGACAAACTCATGGTATTCGGTGCGTTTTTTGCCTTTTCGGCATCCGATGCGTTTGCGCTTTATCGCACGTCTTTTGCCGTGATCGCTTTTATCGTTTTTGCGCGTGACCTTGCCGTGACCTCTTTGCGCACCATGGCGCAAAACAAAAACGGAACGGTGATCGCCGCCGCCATGCCGGGAAAGATTAAAACCGTTTCGCAGATCGTCTTTATTCTTTTCGCGCTGTTGGAACGTCACATTTTCGCTTTTTCCGACTTTTTCGCGACGTATATGCCGATTACGGTCACCGCTTGCCTTGTGATGCTCTTTTTCGCCGTTTATTCGGGTATCGATTATTTCCGCGCTTACGGAAAATTTTTGAAAGAGTCGAAATAAGTGCGACTTGCCGCCAAACGATCTTTCGCACAAACCGCTCTTGCGGTTTACGTCATCTTGCATTATCTTGAATCATTTTGAATCATCGGGAGTTTTTTACCATGTCCGTTTTCAAAAACCTACTGTACGATTTGGATTCGATAAAAAGCCGCGACCCCGCCGCTCGGAATCGATTGGAAATTTTCCTTTTGTATTCGGGCTTTCATGCCGTCGTGTATTATCGGATCGCCCATTTCTTTTATAAGCACGGCATGAAATTCATCGCCCGTCTTATCTCGCAAAACGCCCGCTTTTTGACCGGTGTCGAAATCCATCCGGGCGCCAAGATCGGGCGGGGACTTCTCATCGATCACGGTTCGGGCGTGGTCATCGGCGAAACCGCCGAGATCGGCAACGACTGTACCATCTATCAAGGCGTGACGTTGGGCGGCACGGGCAAAGACGTCGGAAAACGACATCCCACCGTCGGCAACAATGTGCTGATCGGAGCGGGTGCCAAAGTGTTAGGGCCCTTTACCGTCGGTGACGACGCGAAGATCGCCGCCGGTGCGGTGGTGCTCGACACGGTTCCCCCCAATTCGACGGCGGTCGGTGTGCCCGCACGCATCATCAGCCGCAAAAAGAAAGAGGACCCCGCCAAAGAACTCGATCAGGTTCACATTCCCGACCCCGTTTCGTTGGAGATTTGCCGTTTGCGCGGTGAACTCGAAAAGCTCGAAAAGACGGTGGAGCGCTTAAACGGCGGCAAAAAGATCGTTTGCCCTTGCGCCGACCTTCGAAAACCGTGTGAAAAGCCGAATGTTGCTACCGAATCGAATGAATCCATCGAACCGAATCAATCGAACGAAACGGTCAACCCAAACGAAACGAAAACCGACGCGCCGTAATGCGCGCGCGAAAGGACGACACAAACATGAAATTGTATAATTCGCTTACCCGCACCAAAGAAGAATTTGTTCCGAACGATCCCGACCTTGTTACCATGTATACTTGCGGTCCGACGGTATATCATTTTGCGCACATCGGCAATTTGCGCTCGTATATCATGGAGGACGTGCTCGAAAAATATTTGCGCTATGTCGGCTATCCCGTCAAGCGCGTGATGAATATCACCGACGTCGGTCATTTGTCCAGCGACGCCGATACGGGCGAGGACAAAATGTTAAAAGGCGCCAAACGCGAACACAAGAGCGTTATGGAGATCGCAAAATTCTATACCGACGCGTTTTTTGCCGACTGTGAAAAGCTTCATATCAAAAAGCCCGACGTGGTCGAACCCGCGACCGGATGTATCGACGATTTTATCCGCGTCATCGAGGGACTTTTGGAAAAAGGTTATGCGTACGAGGCGGGCGGCAATATTTACTTTGATACGTCCAAGCTCGAAACCTATTACGTTTTCAACAATTTCGAAGAGGACGATCTGCAAGACGGTGTGCGCGAGGGCGTCGAACGCGACGATAACAAACGCAACAAAGCCGATTTTGTGCTCTGGTTTACCAAAAGTAAATTCGACGATCAGGAATTGAAATGGGATTCTCCGTGGGGTGTCGGCTATCCCGGCTGGCATATCGAATGTTCTTGCATTTCGATGAAGCATCTCGGCGAATATCTCGATATCCATTGCGGCGGTATCGACAATGCGTTCCCGCATCATACCAACGAGATCGCCCAGAGTGAAGCCTATATCGGTCATAAATGGTGCAATTTCTGGTTCCATGTATTGCATCTCAATACCAATGGTGGCAAGATGAGCAAATCCAAAGGCGAATTTTTGACTGTTTCTCTCCTCGAAAGCAAAGGATATGACCCGCTCGTTTACCGTTTCTTCTGTTTGTTGTCGCATTATCGCAAATCGTTGCTTTTCACCTACGAAAATCTCGACAATGCCAAGATCACCTACGAAAAGCTGACCGCAAAGATTGCGCGCCTTTCGACCGACGGCGAGGTGGACGAAGAAAAGTTTGCCGAATTGAAAAAGCGTTTTACCGACGCGATGGACAACGACCTCAATACTTCGCTTGCCGTAACGGCAATTTATGACGTTTTGAAAGCCGATACCGACGACGCGACCAAGCGCGCATTGCTTGCCGATTTCGACCGCGTTTTGTCGCTGGGACTTTTGGCGGGAACGAAAAATAACGAACAAACCGCCGACGGCTCGGAAAATACCGCCGATGAAGCGCTGACGGCGCAGATCAATGACGCGATTGCCCGCCGCGCCGCTGCGAAAAAAGAAAAGAATTTTGCCGAAGCCGACCGTATTCGTGACGAATTGAAAGCCATGGGCATCGCCATAAAAGATACGGCGCAAGGTACGGTATGGGAAAAAATATGAGCAATCGGGACGATAAGGGCGAAAATATCGAACAGATCGATAAAATCGAAAAAAGAACCGATATTCTTGCCGAATACGGCATTTTGCAGCTTGCTTATTTGGGTGACGCGGTGATGGAGCTTGCGGTACGGCGCGAATTGTTGCGACGCGGCAATTTTCATCCCGGTCATATGGTCAAGCTGTCGAAAGCGTTCGTCACCTGCGAAGCGCAAAGTGACGCGGCGGAGCGATTGCTCCCCTATCTTACGCCCGAAGAAGAAGCCGTTTATCGGCGGGGCAGAAATGCCAAGACCAAACATACCCCCTCGCATGGTGAACTGATTCAATACCGTCGGGCAACGGGGCTGGAAGCCTTGTTCGGTTATTTGGAGCTTGTGGGTCGACAGGAACGTATGCGGGAGCTTTTCGAAAAAGCATACGACGGCGTTGCCGAAGCGATTATCGCGAAGATTTTGTGACATACCACCACAAAAACGCAAACCGTAGCCGCTTGCGCGGAAAGAGCCACGGCGTAAATGACTAAGAAAAATATCATCGGAAATTATAATCGGAAAGGAAGCGACCGACACATGAATCGTTCGGAGCATACCGAAAACACAAACTTGAACGCAAATGAAAGCGAAAGTGAAAGCGAAAATAAAAAACAAGGCGAACAAAACGCCGCCAAAGCGGAACCCTTGACCCGACTCGACGGAATTTTGGCGATCTTGTATGTGATCATTCTCCTCGTCGGAATCACGCTTTGCCTGTCCCATGGGCAGTCGGCTACCGTGTTCCATGTGATCGCTGTCACGGCGTGTTTGATCGGCATTACTGCCTTGAAATTCGGAAAATATCGCGGCGCTCTGCGTACGCATATTCTCGAACTGGTCTTTCTCTGCGCCCTTTCCGCCTGCTCGCTCGTCGCTATGATTTCGTGGATTGCTTGACTCGGAATGCGGAATGCATAATGCGGAATTGGGAATTAGGAATTAGGAATTCGGATGTGGATTTCGCCCTTTGCGCTTGGGTTTTCGATAACGTAAACCCTTACCTTGTAGGGGCGGATAGTATCCGCCCGTCCGTAAAAATCCGCGCCGCAGTAAATCCCGTGCGCGCGCAGGGGCGGGATTGCTCACCGCAGGTGGCCTCGGCTTATTATAATACGAAGTGCAACACTCCGTAAAAAATAAAACAATACAATTTTACGCAAAAATACAGACTTCATGCCATTCAAGGTGTAGAATGTAGTCCCACAAAAACATCTGTGCGGAGGTTAGCATGAAGTCCCATCCATATTTTATCACAGAAGACCGAAAAAGTCTACACCGATTTTTTATCGGAAGGATTGAGTTTTCGGCAAATTGCGGACGATGGACAAAACTTTATCCGGAACGCAAAAAGCTTTGTATTTCAACTGTTTACCGAGCAATTAAAGCGAAAAGATTGCCCGAAATAAGCGCTAAAAGTCGTCTTCGTCGCCGAGCGAAACATAGATGTCATCAAGATTCGAATTACAATACCATCCATCCGGCTTGAATCATTCCCGACTTGCTTGACAGGTTCGGGGGATTTTTTTTTGCGAACGGAAAACCGAAAACGAAGTGTGGATAGCGGGAATCGGAACGAGGAGCGGCGGCAGGTCGGCACAAAGGATGACAAATTTCTCAAAACTTCCGCAAAACTGTACGAAAAATGCGAAAAATTGTTGATTTTTTCATACAATTCGTTTATAC